>NZ_JBSGJX010000043.1:53407-79763 GCF_053605785.1 Nonomuraea sp. NPDC003754 | reverse complement strand
GGTTCAGAATCGGTGAGGCGCTCTCAATTAACTTCTTGTTCGACTTGCGAGGGGGGGGCGGGCCGTGGGGGCCTTCCCCACGGCCGCCACCACGCATCCGCGAGCGCCGGCTCACCTGGGCCGCCCGGGTGAGCCCGTGCGTCCGTCACTCGGCCGGCGACCTCAGGCTCCAGCCCTACGGGATCTTCGACAGATCGAGGACGACGATCTCGTCCCCGACGGGGTAGGCCATCAGCCGTTCGTCCAGCGCCGGCTGGGGGGAGGCGATGCTGTTGTCCTTGCCCATCCGGATCCCGAGGTCGGCGGCGGTACCGGTGGCCAGGTCATGTAGCGCCATCCCGCGGGCGTTCGCGTCCCCGGCGAGCGCCGTGTGGAAACGGTCTCGCGCCGGCAGGCGGTGGAAAGTGAAGCCGCCGGGGAGCTCCCTCTCCTCGGACCCGTCGCGCAGCCGGACGAACGCTTCCCTGCCGCCGGCGCGGAGACCCATGCACGATGTCACGCCGCACCTGACGTCCCGCTCGCCGGGCCGGGTGACAGCGGTCCTGGTCTCGCCGGTCTCGACATTGCGTATCTCGCCGAACCGCACCCCTTCATCAGGGCCGTACCAGCCGCCCGGACCGATCCACGGCCCCTTCAGAACGTGCAGCCTCTCGGCGTCCGGCACCGGTTCGGTGGTGCCGCCGTCGAGTGACACCCTGAACACGCCGCCGCTGCGGAAAGAGAACGTGATCCTGCCGTTCGCGACCGCCGGCGGGTCCAGCGCGGCGTCGTTGTCGCGCTCCTCCGTGGGCACGGTGGCCTTCCGCTCGGCCACGAGCTTCGCATTGCCGCCGGTCACCGGCACCGACCAGAGCTGCGCGACGCCTTCCTTGTTCGCCGTCCACCACACGATGTGACCGTCGCCGATGGTGAAGTCGGAGGCGAACAGCACCGTCCCCTCCGGTGTCGGCACGTCGGTGAGTCGGCGCGCCTCGCGCGTCTCGAGGTCGTAGGCGAACAGGGCGTCGGCCTTCTCGAAGCTCGCCTGGGTCTCGACCAGCACGGTCCGGTCGTCGATGAAGGCGACAGGCTGGAACCTGCTGCCGTCCGGCAGCCTCGCGGGGAGCTTGTGCACCGCCTGCGGCCATACCTTCTCCACCGGCTCGGGCAGCGCTCGGTCCGCCGGCGCAGGAGTGGCGACCTCGGCGCTGACTGTGGCTCGGGGATTTCCCAAGGTCGGAGCGGCCGGCCCCGGCCCGGTCAGGACGAACGTGGTGCCGCCCGCGAGCACGGCCACCGCTGCGGCCACGAGCGCGGCCTGCGTGCGCCGCCTGCGCTGCCGATGGCGGGCCTCCACCTGGGTGGCGAGTGCGCCGAGCCGGCGTGGTGCCCGCTCGGCCGCGTGGCCGAGGGTGCTGCGCAGAGTCTCCTCGAGATCGTTCATCGCACGCTCCTCTTCTGGGCCGTCTCTGGAATCGGTAGGGCGGCGCGGAGCTTGTCCATCGCTCGCGAGGCCTGGCTGCGCACGGTCCCGGTCGAGATGCCGAGCAGGTCGGCGATCTCCGCGTCGGTCAGTTGCTCGTAGTACCGCAGCACCACGACCGTGCGCTGCTTGCGCGGCAACTCGGCCAGCGCTTCCCACAGGGCCTGCTCGTCCCCCGTCGGCAGCGTGTCGTGATGCTCCGTCTCGGGCGGGCTCCAGACAAGGTGCTCGCGCCGCCGTCGTCGCCAGGCGGCTACGTGCAGCCTGGCCATCGTGGTACGCGTGTAGCTCTCCGGGCGGTCCTTCAGCCGTACCCGGTGCCAGGCGCCGCGCAGCTTGAGCAGCGCCTCCTGAACCAGGTCGGCGGCGTCGTGCGCGTTGCCCGTGAGCACGTAGCCGTAGCGGAGCAACGCATCACCACGCTCCGCCACGAATTCCGCGAAGCGGGAATCGGATTCCAACTACCTTCGCCTTTCGTCGTTCCTTCACGACCTTGAAGGAGTTCGGCGGCGAAGTGTTGCATCGCAGGCGCGCACGACGTCCGCCGCTGTGCGGGCGAGGCGGGGCGGTGCCGGAATCGGGGTCGCGGCAAGGTGACGGCCAGGCGTCCAGGACCCGGTCCAGGCAGCGCGCACCGTACGCATGCGCGTACGGCGGGAGGACGTCAGCCGCCGGTCGCGGGGTGCGCGTAAGCCGTACGGACGATCTCCTCCAGGTGGTCGCTGTGCGCCCCGCGCCAGTAGACCTGGCCGCACTCCTCGCACTGGCCGTAGGCGTCGTAGTTGCGCCGGGTGCCGACCTCGAGCAGCGGCTCGACCTCCTCCTTGCCGACAGCGACCAGCTCGCCGTTGCACGCGGTGCAGCGCGTCCACGGGCGCAGCGGCGGGGCGAACCGTCCGAGCAGGTCGCGCAGCTGATCGTCGGCCCGCGACCCGCGCACGTACGCGCCCAGCCACAGCGCGCGGCGGCGCAGCAGCCCGCGGTCCTGGGTCAGCAGGACCCGCCGCTCGGCGTTGGCCTGGGCGACCAGCGAGGGGTCGTCCATGTCGTTGTGGTAGGCGGTGTCGATGCCCAGCAGCCGCAGCCGCCTGGCCAGGGTGCCCAGGTGCACGTCGAGCAGGAAACGCGGCCCCTCGGGCAGCCGCTGCGGGCGCGGCACCGGGGGCACCTCGATCACGTCGCCGGCGGCGGGCTGGTACGACGGCTCGACGCCGCTGTCACCGGCCCGCATCGGCCCGACCTCGGTCAGCGGGACGCCGAGCGCCTCGACCAGGTGCCCGAGCGTGGCCGTGCCGTCGAGCGGCACGTCGTGCCACTCCTGGCGGCGGGCCACCGGCAGGAACAGTCTCAGCTCTTCGGCGATGCGGAGGCGTACGACCACGTTGCCAGCATGCCATCGGGAGCGACGTGAGCGCATGCCCGTTTTCTGGCGAGGCGCATGACGCGGACATCATGCGCGCTTGCCCGCAACCGCCTGCACCGCGACTTCTGGACCACCGCCTACCAGACGATCGACGGCCGCCCGGCGCCTACTCGGCGGCGAACGCCGCGTCGAACGCCGCCGCCGGCGGGGTGATCGCGTTCATCCGCCTGATGTACGCCAGCGCCTCCGGCGCCCCGTCGAGCCGGTCCATCCCCGCGTCCTCCCACTCGATCGAGATGGGCCCTTCGTACCCGATCGAGTTCAGCGCCCTGAAGCAGTCCTCCCACGGCACGTCGCCCCGCCCCGTCGAGACGAAGTCCCAGCCGCGCCGCAGGTCGGCCCACGGCAGGTGCGACGACAACCGGCCCCTGCGCCCGTCGCCCACCCGGACCCTGGTGTCCTTGCAGTCGACGTGGTAGATCCGGTCGGCGAAGTCGAGAATGAAGCCGACCGGGTCGAGGTCCTGCCACACCATGTGGGAGGGGTCCCAGTTGAGGCCGAAGGCGGGACGATGGCCGACCGCCTCGAGGGTCCGCTGCGTGGTCACGTAGTCGTAGGCGATCTCGGACGGGTGCACCTCGTGCGCGAACCGCACGCCCACCTCGTCGAACACGTCGAGGATCGGGTTCCACCTGTCGGCGAAGTCCTGGTACCCGGCCTCGATCATGGACGGCGGGACCGGGGGGAACATGGCCACGGTGTGCCAGATGGACGACCCGGTGAACCCGACGACGGTGTCGACGCCGAGCAGCGCGGCGGCGCGCGCGGTGTTCTTCAGCTCCTCGGCGGCGGCCTGCCGTACCGACTCGGGGTCTCCCGTGCCCCAGATGCGCGCCGGCAGGATCGCCTGGTGGCGGGCGTCGATGGGGTGGTCGCACACGGCCTGTCCCGCCAGATGGTTGGAGATGGCCCAGACCTTGAGCCCGTGCTTGTCGAGCTGGGCCCGCTTGGCGGCCACGTAGGACGGGTCGGCGACGGCCTGGCCGACGTCGAAGTGGTCGCCCCAGCAGGCGATCTCCAGGCCGTCGTAGCCCCACTCGGCGGCCAGCCTGCACACCTCGTCGAACGGCAGGTCGGCCCACTGGCCCGTGAACAACGTGACTGGTCTCGTCATGAGATCTCCTTGTAGCAACCTTCGGCCGCGCTCTGCTCGACCGCCGCCAGCACCCGCTGCACCCTCAGCCCGTCGGCGAACGACGGCGACGGGTCCGTGCCGGTGCCGATCGCCTCGAGGAAGTCCTTGATCTCGTGCGTGAACGTGTGCTCGTAGCCGAGGCCGTGCCCCGGCGGCCACCACGCGCCCACGTAGGGGTGGTGGGGCTCGGTGACGAGGATCCGTGTGAAGCCCTCACCGCCCGACGACACCCACAGCTCGTTCATGGCCTCGAAGTCGAAGGCGAGGCTGCCGAGAGACCCGTTGACCTCCAGGCGCAGGGCGTTCTTGCGCCCGGTGGCGAACCTGGTCGCCTCGAAGGAGGCCATCGCTCCCCCGGACATCCGTCCGATGAACAGCGCCGCGTCGTCGACGGTGACCGTCCCCTTCTCCGAGGTACGGCTGCCGCCGAGCCCCGCGGAGGCCGACGCCAGCGGCCGTTCCTTGACGAAGGTCTCGGTGAGCGCCGAGACGCCCACGACGTGCTGTCCGGTGACGAACTGGGCGACGTCCACGATGTGCGCCCCGATGTCGCCGAGCGCGCCCGAGCCCGCCTTGTCCTTCTGCAGCCGCCACACCAGCGGGAAGTCGGGGTCGACGATCCAGTCCTGGAGGTACTGCGCCCTGACGTGCCTGATCTGCCCGAGTTCCCCTGCGGCGACCATCTGCCGCGCCAGCGCGACGGCGGGCACGCGCCGGTAGTTGAAGGCGACCATCGACCTGCCGGAGGAGGCGGCGGCCGCCGCCGTCATCGCCTCGGCCTCCTCGACGGTGTTGGCGAGCGGCTTCTCGCAGATGACGTGCTTGCCCGCCTGGAGCGCGGCGACGGCGATCTCGGCGTGGGAGTCGCCCGGCGTGCAGATGTCGACGATCTGCACGTCGTCGCGGTTGACGAGCTCTTTCCAGTCGGTCTCGACCGCGGCCCAGCCCATCGTGGCCGCGGCGGCCGTGACGGCCTCGCGGGACCTGCCGGACAGGGCCGCCATGACCGGGGTCACCGGCAGGTCGAAGAAGGCCGCCACGTTGCGCCAGGCCTGGGAGTGGACGCGTCCCATGAACGCGTAGCCCACCATGCCGACGCCGAGGGTGGTCTGTGTCATCAGGATTCGAACCCCAGAGGTAGGTACTTCTGCACGTTCTCCTTCGTGATGGTCTCCGAAGCGAGCGTGATCGACTGCGGCACTTGGTTCTCTACGAGGTCGCTCATGCCCTTTCCCTGGGCTATCAACCTCGCCAGCCTGATGGCGGAGGAGGCCATGGTGGGGCTGTAGGTGACGGTCGCCTCCAGCACCGAGGCGCCCGACTGGATCTCCCGCATGGCGTTGGCCGAGCCGGCGCCGCCCACCATGAAGAACTCGTCGCGGCCGGCCTCCCTGATCGCCGCGAGGACGCCGACGCCCTGGTCGTCGTCGTGGTTCCACAGCGCGTCGATCTTCTTGTGCGCCTGGAGCAGGTTGGCGGCGACCTTGTTGCCCGTCTCGACCGTGAACTGGGCGTCCTGACTGGCGGTGACGTCGAAGCCGTACGTCTTGAGCGCGTCGGCGAAGCCCCTGCTGCGGTCCTGGGTCAGCGGCAGCGTGGCGATGCCCTGGATCTCCACGATGACGGGGTCGGCCACGCCCTTGGCCTTCAGCTTCCTGCCGATGTAGTGGCCGGCCGCGACGCCCATGCCGTAGTTGTCGCCGCCGATCCAGGTGCGGTAGGCGAGCTTGTCGGGGAAGATGCGGTCGAGGTTGACGACGGGGATGCCCGCGGCGGTGGCCTGGAGCGCGACCTGGTTCAGTTGCCGGCCGTCGTTGGGCAGGATGACCAGCGCGTTCACCTTGGCCGCGATCAGCGACTCGACGGCGGAGATCTGCGCGTTGATGTCGTTGGTCGGCTCGACGGGCTTGAAGTCGACGTCGGTGTACCGCTTGGCGGCGGACTCGGCGTTCTTGGCGATCGCGGCGATCCACCCGTGGTCGGCGGCGGGCGCGGAGAAGCCGATGACGACCCTCGTGCCGGGCTGGTCGTTGCCGCCGGCAGGAGCGGGAGCGGGCGCCGAGTTCTGGGCGGACGGCTGGGCGGTGGGCTGGTTGCTGGTGCATCCGGTGGCCAGCAGGACGGCCCCGCCAACGAGGAGACCTCGGCGCGCGACTTTCTCGGTCATGGTGCTCTCTCCTTGAGGTTCCGCCGCTGGAGAAGGACGGCGACGACGATGATCAGGCCCTTGGCGATCAACTGGTCGCTGGTGTTGAGCCCGTTGAGGATGAACAGGTTGGTGATCAACGTGAAGATCAGCAGGCCGAGGATGGAGCCGATGATCGTCCCCCGGCCGCCGGTGAGCAGGGTGCCGCCGATGATGACCGCGGCGATGGCGTCCAGCTCGTAGAGGTCGCCGTGGGTGGAGGAGCCGGTGGTGGTCCGCGCCATGATCAGGATGGCGGCGATCCCGCAGCAGAGCCCCGACAGCGTGTACAGCAGCATCGTGTGCCGCCGCACGTCGATTCCGGCCAGCCGGGCCGCCTCGGGGTTGCCGCCGACCGCGTACGTGCGGCGGCCGAAGGTGGTGCGGTTGAGCACGATCCAGCCGGCCGCGACCACCAGCGCGAAGATGTAGACCAGCAGGGGGATGCCAAGCACCCTGGTGGTCGACAGCGCGACGATCGCCTCGTTGCCCGGCTGGATGAGCTGCGTCTTGCGGTCCGACATCCGCTGGGCCAGGCCGCGCGCGGCCACCAGCATGGCCAGCGTGGCGATGAACGGCACGATCCGCCCGTAGGCGATCATCAGGCCGTTGACCAGGCCGGCGCCCGTGCCGACGAGGACGGCGCACAGGCCCATGACGAGCGGGCCGTACGACTGGGTGGCGAGCGTGGTGGCCCACACCGAGGCGAGCGCCATGATCGCGCCGACGGACAGGTCGATGCCGCCGCCGATGATCACGAACGTCATGCCGACGGTGATGACCCCGATGGTGGCGGCCAGCGACAGGATGCTCACCAGGTTGGCGGCGGTGGCGAAGTTCTCCGGCACGGTGACCAGGCCCACGACGGCCAGCAGCGCCAGCGCCCCCACCAGGCCCAGGTGCCGCACCTCGCCGACCCTGGCGAGGACGCCGGTTCGGCCCGTGGCCGTGGCCGCGGAAACGCCTTCGGACCTCACGCCGCGCTCCCTTCCATGATCATGTCCAGCACCGTGTGCTCGTCGAGCTCCCGCGCGGCGGCCTCGTGGATGACCCGGCCCTCGCGGACCACCAGTACGCGGTCGGCCAGCCCGAGGACCTCGGGCACCTCGCTGGAGACCAGCAGCACCCCGATGCCGTCGTCGGCCAGCTTCCTGATCACCGCGTACAGCTCGGCCCTCGCGCCGACGTCCACTCCCCTGGTGGGCTCGTCGAGCAGGAGCAGCTTGCGGTCGTTGAGCAGCCAGCGGGCCAGCACCGCCTTCTGCTGGTTACCGCCGGACAGCGTCTTGATCGGCCGTTGCGGATCGGGCGGCCGGATGTCGAGCGTCCTGACGAGCCGCCTGGCCTCGCTGTCCTCGCGCGCCCGGTCCAGCCAGCCGAACCTGGCGTAGCGGCCGAGGCTGCCGAGGGTGATGTTGGCGGTCACCGACTGGTCGAGCAGGAGCGCCTGGGCCTTGCGCTCCTCCGGGGCCAGGCCCATGCCCTGTTGCACGGCCCGGGCGGTGTCGCCCCCGACGGGCCTGCCGTCCAGGAGGACCCTGCCGGTGGCGCGGCGCGCGCCGTAGACGGCCTCGAGGATCTCCGAACGGCCCGAGCCGACCAGGCCCGCCAGGCCGACGATCTCACCGGCCCGCACGGCGAAGGAGACGCCGGTGAAGACGCCGGGCGCACTCAGGTTCTCCACGCGCAGCACCTCGGCGCCGGCGGCGCGGTCGGAGCGGGGCGGGAAGACGTACTCGACGGTGCGGCCGGTCATGAGCGAGACGATCCGCGAGGTCGGGGTCTCGCGGGCGGTCAGGCCCACGGCGACCGTCCTGCCGTCCTTGAGCACGGTGACCCGGTCGCCGATCTCCCTGATCTCCTCCAGCCGGTGGGAGATGTAGACCACAGCCACGCCCTGCGCGGTGAGCTCCCTGATGATGCGGAAGAGGTTGGCGACCTCGTCGTGGGCGAGGGCGGCCGAAGGCTCGTCCATGACGATCACGCGGGCGTCGTGGGAGAGCGCGCGGGCCATCGAGATCACCTGCTTGGCGGCCGGCGACAGCCTGCCGACCTCCGTCGACGGCCTGATCTCGCCGTGGCCGAGCCGGTCGAGGATCTCGCCGGCCCGGTTCCTGAGCGCCTTGCGGCGGGTGAAGCCGAGGCGGGTGGGTTCGTGGCCGAGCATGATGTTCTCCGCCACGCTGAGCCCGTCCACGAGGTCGAGCTCCTGGTACATGGTGGCCACGCCGAGCCTGATGGCCTCGACCGGGCTGCTCGGCGCGATGGTGGCGCCGTTGAGCTCGATGGTGCCCGCGTCGGGCCGGTGGACGCCCGCGAGCACCTTGATGAGCGTGGACTTGCCCGCGCCGTTCTGTCCGAGCAGGCAGTGCACCTCGCCCGCCCGCACGTCGAGGTCGACCCCGTCCAGCGCCCGCACGCCGGGGAACTGCTTGACGATGCCTCTCATGATCAACATGCGGCGATCCCGTTGCTGGTGCCCGGAGCGAGGTTGTGGTCGTCGGGGTCCGGCCGCGTGGTGGCCGGGCCCCTGCCGATCAACGTCAGAACATCGCCCGGCGAGCCGGGGACGTCACCCGTCATGCCGCGACGATAAGAGGATACTTATGACGAAATCAAGGGATCAAGAGCGTGTCATCCGGCCGAGATTTGCAGATCTTCTGCCGCCGATCGAGCAAAGTAGGGTCTTGACCGGCGGAACTCGGCGGTGACCATGGGTTCTCGCGCGGGTGCGCCCCGCGTGCCCGCCGGCCGTCCGCGCGCCCGCCGGCCGTCCGCGCCTGCCCGCCCGGCGGGAGCGTGGCCGCCTCGCTCTCCTGCTCGGGCCGCTCCCCGAGCCGCAGGCATCCGGCAGCGAAGGCCGGCACGCCGCGGAGCCGACGACGGCGAAGGCCCCGCGCTGCCGGAAGGAAGGGCTGGTCGCGGCGCTGCCGGAAGGAAGGGCTGGTCGCGGTACCACCAGAGGGAAGGGGCTGGTCGCGGTACCACCAGAGGGAAGGGACTGGTCGCGGTGCTACCAGAGGGAAGGGACTGGTCGCGGTACTAGCAGAGGTGCTGCAGACGCCGGGCAGCAGGTCCTCGAGGGCAGGCGCCGCGCAGAGGTGGCGGCGGCCGAGGCGGCAGCCATCGCCAGGCACACCGGCTCGCGGGCGCGGGTCGAGCGGCTGGAGCCGGTGCCGGTCAGGATCGCGGCCATCGAGGGCGGCACCGGCCGGTGCCGCGAGCCGACCGGCGCGGCGGCGGACCCGGGTTCCTCGGCCTGCCCGCTGAGCCTGCTGGACCTGGGCGCCGGACGTTGAACGGGGCTCGACCGGCTGGAGACACCCTGGACGCGGCCTGGCCACTACACCGCCCTCCTCACACCGCCCTCCTCGCCGCGGCCCTCCTCGCCGCGGCAGGCGGCCCGGTGGAGGTGGAGCCCGCCGTACGGCTGGGCGCGCCGTCAGCGGGCCGCCGAGCCCCGCCGCCGGATCGATCGAGGCCTGGGCGCGAGCCGCCGACCGCCCCTGGGCCACGGCGGGCGCGTTGCGCTGCCACGCCGTGGCGACCGGCGAGGAGAAGCCTTACGCGCAGGCCGTGGAACTGCACGAGCGGGACGGCAGGCCCGTCGAACTGAGCGGCGGGCCCGTCGAGCGGGCCCGCACCGAGCTGGCGGCGTTCCCGCCGCCCTGCGCCTCGCCGACCGGTTGGTCCCCAGGAGCTCCAGGTGGTCCGGACGGTCGCCGAGGGCCGCAGCGGCAGGGAGATGCGCGCCGCCCGCTACAGCATCGCCTTCATCGAGTCGGCGGCCGTCAGCACGTACGGCTGCTCGGCCATGATCGTCTCCCAGTTGCCGGCGATCGCCTCGGGCGACAGGTCGTCGGTCTTCCACCCCGGCCCCTCGGCCACGAACACCCGCGCCACCTTTCCCCCGCCGACGCTGAACACCTCGCCCGACGTCTCGCAGGTCTCGTGCGCGAGGAAGGCCACCAGCGCGCTCACCCGCTCGGGCGTGAACTTCGCCTCGAACTCGGCCGGAAGCAGCGCCTCGGTCATGCGCGTCCAGGCGATGGGCGCGATCGCGTTGGCCTTGATGCCGTTGCGCGCGCCCTCGATCGCCAGCGTCTTGGTCAGCCCGACCAGGCCCATCTTGGCCGTGGAGTAGTTGGCCTGGCCGAAGTTGCCGAACAGTCCGGCGGGCGAGGAGGTGTTCACGACACGCCCGTAGCCCTGCTCCTTGAGGTAGGGGTAGGCGGCCTGGCTGACCAGGTAGGAGCCGCGCACGTGCACCGCGAGCACCGCGTCGAACTCCTCGACCGTCATCTTCCCGAACGACTTGTCGCGCAGGATGCCCGCGTTGTTGATGACGATGTCGACCTTGCCGAAGGCGTCGACGGCGGACTGGACGACGGCCCTGGCGCCCTCGGGGGTGGCGACGTTGTCGGCGTTGGCGACGGCCTCGCCGCCGTTCTTCCTGATCAGCTCGACCACGTCGGCCGCCGGACCGGCCGACGCGCCGGTGCCGTCGAGAGCGCCGCCGAGGTCGTTGACCACGACCCGCGCGCCTCGCTCGGCCAGGAGGAGCGCGTGCGAGCGGCCGAGCCCGTGCCCGGCGCCCGTGATGATCGCGACCTTGCCGTCGAACCGGAGCATGCGAACCCTCCACCGTAGGAGAACAACATTCTAGTAAGGGCACAATATCCCGGCGAAGCTGTTGCGGACAGTGATCAGTCATGCGGATTTCTGCTAGAGTTCTTGCCCCCGCTAGGGCGGCGGTCAAGGACGACACCCCTCCCTGTAACGGCCCCGCCCACCATCCGGGCTGGAGGCCTTGCATGCCCGCACAGCCGCCCCTCCGCGTGATCCAGTGGGCCACTGGCGCCGTCGGCCGTTGCGCACTGCGCAGCGTGCTCACCAGGCCCGAGTTCGAGCTCGCCGGTGTCCTCGTCTACGACCCCGACAAGGTCGGCGTCGACGCGGGAGAGCTGGCGCGGTTGCCCGAGGTGGGCGTCAGGTGCACCGACGACGTCGAGCGGATCATGGCGCTCGACGCCGACTGCGTGCTGCACATGCCGCTGCCCGCCTCCTACTTCGGCCGCGACCACACCTCCGACGTCGAGACGATCTGCGCCCTGCTCGCCTCAGGCAAGAACGTCGTCACCACCACCGGCTTCGTCTATCCGCGCTCCTACGGGCCCGGCGTCGTCGAACGCATCGAGGAGGCCTGCGAGAGGGGCGGCACGTCGCTCCACGGGACCGGGATCAACCCGGGCTTCATGAGCGACTTCCTGCCGCTGGCGCTGACCGGGCTGTCGAGCAGGGTCGACCACATCTACGTGCGCGAGTCGTCCGACTTCCGCGGCCATCCCTCCCGGCAGATCGTGGTGGACCTGGTCGGCTTCACCCGCTCGGCCAAGGACTACACCGCCGCCGTGCGCCCCTACCGGGCCTTCCAGCGCTCGCTGTTCGCGGAGAGCGTCCAGCTCGTGGCCGACGCGCTCGACGTGCGGCTGGACGAGGTGGAGGAGAGCGACGAGTTCGAGCTGGCGACGGAGGAGTTCGAGATCGCCGCCGGGCTGGTCAGCGAAGGCACCGTCTGCGCCTCGCGCTGGGTGTTCTCCGGGCTGGTGCGCGGGCGGCCCTTCATGACCATCGAATGCGTGTACAAGGCCGACGCGGCCAAGGTGCGCCGCTGGCCCGAGCCCGGGTTCGCCATCCACATCGAGGGCGTGCCGCAGATGATGGTGACCGTCGACGAGGTCTCCCACGGGCTCGCGGCGGCCGCGGCCAGAGCGGTCAACATCGTGCCCGCCCTCTGCGCGGCCCCGCCCGGCATCCGCACCATGCTCGACCTCCCGGTCCCCCGCGGCCGCCACACCGTCACCCGCCACTGACACGCTTGCTTCCGGTACGGCGGCCTCAGGGCCGCCGACCCTCACCTCCCTGTACACCTCCCTGTACGGCAGGCCGGGTCGAGGCCACCGTGGTCACCGCTGACCGCCCGTCCATCACGCGCACTCCAGCGGGACTCCGGCGGGCCACCGTCACGTCGCCCGCACTCCGGAATCCCGGAATCCCGGATGCCCGGAAGCTCGACAGCCCGGAAGCCCGGCAGGTCGTGGCGGGTCGTGGGGGTCGTGGCGGGTCCGTTGGGGCGCCCGGCCCCGTGCGCCCGGTGACGCGTGTCCCTGGACTGGCGCCCGCCCCGTGCCAGGGGTGGCGCCCGGCCCCGCCTGCCGTACAGGGAGCACAGGAAGCAGCCTGCCGTACAGGGAGCACAGGGAGCAACTGCCGTACAGGGAGCACAGAGAGCACAAGGAGTACAGGAAGGACAGCAGGCACGGGAGGCGGGAAGGACCGCGGGTCAGCCGGGGACGCCCTCGCGGAGGAGGATCTGCGGCGCCACCAGGTCGGCCCACGCGGCGAGCGCCTCGTCGCCCGGCAGCTCCGATTCCAGCAGCGCCAGCCCTGGCGTGGGCACGGCCGCGCCGAGCTCCACCAGCAGCGGCCGGAAGTGCGCCTCGACGGCCAGGGCGTGTCGCGGGTCGCCCATGACCAGCACCGGCAGCGCCGTCTTGCCGGACAGCGCCCGGTGCGGCAGCCGGTCGAGGAAGGCCTTGAGCAGTCCGGTGTACGTGGCCTTGTAGGTGGGGCTGGCCAGCACGACCACCGACGCGCCGTGGACCAGGTCGAGCGCCACCTCCAGGCCGGCGTGCGCGCCGGGGTAGAGCAGGTGGGGGGCCAGGGCCGACAGGTCGATGACGTCCCTTTCCCCTTCGTGGCCGAGCCGGGCGGCGATGGCGGCGGTGGCCGCCACCGCGGCGCCGTGGGTGCGGGATCCCGCTCGGGGGTTGCCGACGACGGTGACGATGCTCATCGCTCTCCTCTGGCCGCTGCTCAGCCGTCGCGACCGACGCTACGCATCCCGCCGGATCTAGTCAACTTTTCCTACAGGATTTACATGGAATGCCACATGTCCGGCTCGCCCTGGACACACCTGACCCGCCCCTTGTTCTCCAACCACACCAGGTGCGCGAGCGTCTCGTTGGTGGCCGCCCTGCGCATGAACGGCTGGATCGACTCCCACGGCCGCGACCAGGTCAGCCGGGTGGCGATGTCCCAGCAGGTGATGCCGTCGTGGGCGGCCACCACGCCCTCGATCTCCGCCAGCCGCTCCTCGTGGTGGCCGATCACGTGGTCCACCCGCTCGGCCAGTTCCATGAAGCGGTACTCGTGGGCGGGCAGCACCTCCTCCACATCCAGCTTGCGCACGGCGAGCAGCGCGTCGAGGTAGTCGGCCAGCGGGTCGGGACCCGACTGCGGGTGCACGGCGACGATCGGGGTGATCTTCGCGAGCACGTGGTCGCCCGAGAACAGCACCCTGCGCTCGCCGGAGACGAAGCACAGGTGTCCGGGCGAGTGCCCCGGCGTCCAGACCGCGCGCAGGTCCCAGCCGGGCAGGTCGAGCCGGTCACCGTCCTCGACGAGCCGGTCCGGCGGCGCCATCGTCACCATGTGCCTGATCATCATCGACGCGCCCGCCAGCTCCCCCAGCGTCCGTTCCGGCACGCCCGACCTGACCAGCAGCGCCCTCTCCCGTTCCACCAGCGACTCCACGTACTCGTCGTCGTAGCGGTCGCTCAGCAGCCGGGCGTCGGCGGGGTGGAGCGCGATCCACGCGCCCGACGCCTCGCGGATGCGGCCGGCCAGGCCGTAGTGGTCGGGGTGGATGTGGGTGACGAGCACGGCCTTGACGTCAGTGATCGCGTAGCCGGCGACGGCCAGGCCCGCGGCCAGCGCCTCGTAGGCCTCGTCGGTGTTCCAGCCCGCGTCGATGATCGCGACGCCGCCGGGTAGCTCGAGGGCGTAGACCAGGACGTAGCGCAACGGGTTGACCGGGATGGGCACCGGGATCGACCACAGGCCCGGCCGTACCTTCTCGACCGCGGGCAGCGTTCCGTCCAACCAGGCGGCCCGCTGAGCCTCGTTCGCCGCCGTCACCACAAACTTCGCCATCTCGCCATTGTTCCAGAACCATGTTCGGTTCCGCCGCCCCACCTGCCTTCTCGCCGGGCACCCCAGGACGCGCCCGCCCGCCCGACCCGACGGACGAGCACCCCTGCCACGCGGGCCCGGTTCGTACGGCCCGACGAGCGCCCGTGCCGCGCGGGCCCCGGAACCCACGGCCGGGTTCCGTGCGGGGAGGACGGTTCACACGGCCCGACGAGCGCCCCTCGCACGGGGGGAACGGTTCGCACGGCGAGGCGCACGCACGCCCGAGTGAACGCCGGAACGGTTCACACCGCGAGGCGGACGCCACACCCGGGCGAACGACGAGACGGCTCGCACGGCCCGACGAGCACCCGTACCGCGCGGGCCCCGATTCGCACGGCCTGGTCCCGTGCAGGGACGGTTCACACGGCCCGACGAGCGCCCCTCGCACGGGGGGAACGGTTCGCCCGGGCGAGGCGCACGCCACGCCCGGGTGGGCGCGGGGACGGAGGTCAGGGAAGGGGCTTCATGCGGCCGGTCGCTCCTCCGGGGCGGCCGGACGGACGGCGGGGAGCCTGACGAACAGCAGGGCGGAGGCCAGCACCAAGGCCGCGGCCAGCCACCACGCGGCCGCCGTGCCGAGGGCGAGCGCGAGCGAGGCGAGGCCCAGGTTGGCCAGGCCCGCGCCCGCCTGCAGCGACATCGCGGTCACGGAGGTCATCGTGGCGCGCTCGGCGGAGGTGACGCGCAGGTGAGTCAGCTCGGTGCGCAGCAGCGCGTTGATCGACAGTCCGGTGAACATCCCCGCGTAGGCGAGCCCCGCGGTCACCAGGCCGGCCGCGCCGCCCAGCCGCGCGGTGGCGGCGAGCGCGGCCAGCGACAGCGCGGTCACCACGATGCCCGCCACCGCGCCGCGCACCGAGCCGCCGAGCAGCGCCGCGACCCTGGGGGCCAGCGCGCTGCCGAGGGCGCTGCCCGCGAAGCCGATCGCGGCGACGAAGGCGTAGGCGGTGGCGCCGGTCTCCGCCTCGCCGGTGAGGGCGGCCAGCCGTACGGGGGTGAGCAGTTCGACGGCGACCAGCGCGACGCCGAAGATCACCGCGATCGGCATCAGCCGCCGCAGCACGGCGTCGAAGGCGGCCATGCGCAGCCCCGCGGCCACGGTGGCGGGCACGGCGCGCAGCACCTCGCCGAGCGTGCCGCGCGGGTGGGGCGGCTCGGGCAGCGCGAAGAGCACGACCACCAGCAGCACGACGGCGGCGACCGCGCCCATTCCCGGGGGTACGGCCAGCCCGCCGGGCACGGCCAGGGGCACGATCCCGCCGACGAGCGTGCCGCCGCACAGCGCCACCGCCTGCATCGCGTATCCGCTGGACAGCCCCGGTTTGAGATCGGCGGCGGGGCCCTCGGCGGCGTGCAGGGTGTCGACGTACCAGGCCTCGGCGGGCCCGCTGGACAGCGCCCTCGCCGCGCCGTTGAGAACCGCGGCGGCCGCGAAGAGCACGAAGGAGTCGGCCACGACCATGAGTGACAGTCCCGCCGCCGTGAAGGCGGCCGACACCGACAGGACGACCCTGCGGCCCGCGACGTCGGCCAGGCCGCCCGTGGGCAGCTCGAGCGCGATGCTCACCGCCGAGTAGACGGCCATGGCCGCGCCGACCTCGGCGATGGTGAGGCCCCGCTCGGTCATGAGCAGCACCATCGGGGCCATCATCAGGCCGGGCGGCAGCCAGGTGAGGAGGCTGACCAGCATGTAGCGGCGGCGCGCCGAAAGCGCTGTCAGCGGTGTCCCTGGGGTCCCAATGGTCCCTTTGATCTCAAGGGTTTCCAAGCCCTCAGGGGTCCTAAAGCTCTCAGAGGTCCCGAAACTCTCAGACGTCGCCAGGCCCTCAGAGGCCCCCAAGCCCTCAGAGATCCCCGAGCTCTCAGGGGTTCCAGAGGGCCCCAGGGTCATCGCGTCCTCCGGGGGAAGGCCGTGGTGCCGAGGTAGACCTGTTCGGCGCCGGGCGCCGCGCCGTACCTGGCCTCCAGCTCGCGCTGCAGGTCGGCGACGCGCTCGAAGTACTCCTTGACGCCTTCGGGGGTGAGTCTGGCCAGCCGGTCGCCCATGCCCGCGGCCTCGACCCACTCCACCGGCCATTCGCCCTCCTGGAACTCCTCCATCGAGCGGGCGATCGCCTCGATCTGCCGCAGGTGCATGATCGCCACGGCCTCCTTGCCCTCGGGGGTGACCGAGAGCTCGGCGGTGTTCCACGCGGTGAAACGGTGCCGGGCCCGCCAGCGCCGCTCCCTGGCGTCGTCGGACGGGTCCTCCTCGATGAAGCCGTACTTGGCCAGCTCGCGCAGGTGATAGCTGGTCGAGCCGGAGCTCTCGCCCACCGTGCGCGCCAGCGAGCTGGCGGTGGCGGGCCCCTCGGCGCGAAGCAGGCCCAGCAGCCTGACCCTGAGCGGGTGGGCGACGACCTTGAGCGTGCGCGGGTCGCTGATGTGGAAGGCGTCCTCCATGCCACCCAGCGTAAATCGCAAAGGGTTTTTTGCAAAGACTATTAGGCGATCGAGACGAGCACCGCGCCGAGCAGGAAGAGGATGAAGGCCAGCGGCACGAGCAGCACCCCGAACAGCGCCAGTTGGTAGGCCAGGCCGTTCCACGGCTGGGGGGCGGGCCCGAGCGCCCCCGGCGAGAAGGACCACGCCGGCGCCCGGTACTCCACGGGCAGCGACTGGCCCGCCGCCACCCACACCTGCAGGTCGGCGGCGCCCACCTGGGGCGGCAGGATGCCGGGCACGTGCACATGCAGGTGATGGGAGCCGGGCACCACGGGGATCACGTTGCGTCCCCATCGGACCGGTACCGGATAGCCGTTCAGCGTCACCACGGGCCGGAACAGCGCCAGGCCGAAGACGGCCCAGTGATACTTGAGATCAAGGACGAGATGGTTCATGCGAGTGTCCTTCTAAGCTGGGAAGATGATTGACGACGTTCGCGTTGACCCCGAGATCTTCGAGCTGCGGCCCGACTTCGCCGTGCTGGTGATGACCGCGTACGGCCTGCGCAACGGCCCCACGGACGACCGCTCGCGCGCCTGGCTCGAGGAGGCATCCTCGCACGCCGTCCAGCAGGACAAGATCGACCCGTGGCGGGCGGCCTACCGGGCGTTCGGCGCCAAGCCGCAGCGGACCAGGCCCTCGGTCGACGCACTGACCCGCCGCCTGCCGTTGCCCGAGATCAACCTGGTCGTCGACGCCTACAACGCCGTCAGCGTCAAGCACGTGCTGCCGATCGGCGGCGAGGACCTCGGCCACTACCAGGGCGCGGCGCACCTGCTGCGGGCCAGGGGCGACGAGCCGTCGGAGGAGGCGCTGGGCACGCCGGAGCCGGGCGAGGTCGTCTGGCGCGACGACTCCGGTGTCACGTGCAGGCGCTGGAACTGGCGGCAGGTGGCGCGCACACGGATCACCGAGGAGACCACCGACGCGCTCTTCCTCCTGGAGCGGCTCGAACCGCTGTCGCTGGAGGAGCTGAAGGAGGCCGGGGAGGAGCTGGCCGACCTGCTGAACCGGATCACATCGGACATTAGGGTCGAAAGCCGACTCATTGTTAGCAGGAGGTAAAACCTGCACCAGATGGTCGATACCGAATGGTAACAATGGCTGCACCCCCAGGAATGACTAGGGAGGCGTGACCACTTCGAACTCTCCTGAGAGGATCAGGCGGAGTGGTGTGGCCTCAAGGGCGCACTATGCCGGTCCGGGCGAGTAGCCTTGGACAGGTTCTCTATCAATGCCGATCTGCGGAAGAGGGCGATTTCCGCCGTGTCGTCTGAGTCGTCGCGGACAAACCCGCTGGCAAGCTTCGGTCAGAACGAATGGCTTGTCGACGAGCTGTACCAGAAGTATCTCCAGGACCCCGAGTCTGTTGACCAGGCTTGGTGGAACTTCTTCGCTGACTACAACCCTGACTATGGACCGGGCAGAACCCCGGCCAGGGAGGCGGCGAACGGCACAGCGACCGCGCCCGCCCCCGCCGCACCGAAGGCCGCCGTGACTACCACCGCTACTGAGAAGCCCAAGGTCTCCACCCCCGTGCCCGCCGGCGCCGAAGAGGTCAAGCTCCGCGGCGCGGCGGCCCGCACGGCCGCGAACATGGACGCCTCGCTGGTCGTGCCGACGGCCACCAGCGTCAGGGCCATTCCCGCCAAGCTGCTCATCGACAACCGCATCGTGATCAACAATCACCTCGCGCGCGGTCGTGGCGGCAAGGTCTCCTTCACGCACCTGATCGGCTATGCCATCGTCAAGGCGCTGAAGACCATGCCGGAGATGAACCACTCCTACGCCGAGGTCGACGGCAAGCCGACGCTGGTCAAGCCCGAGCACGTCGGCTTCGGCCTGGCGATCGACGTGCAGAAGAGCAACGGCGAGCGCCAGCTCCTCGTGCCGTCCATCAAGGCCGCGGAGGGCATGGACTTCCGCCAGTTCTGGATGGCCTACGAGGAGGTCGTCCGCAAGGCGCGCGCCGGCAAGCTCGGCGTCGACGACTTCACCGGCACGACGATCTCGCTGACCAACCCGGGCACGATCGGCACCGTCCACTCCGTGCCGCGCCTCATGCCGGGCCAGGGCACGATCATCGGTGTCGGCGCGATGGAGTACCCGGCCGAGTACCAGGGCGCCTCGCCCGACACGCTGTCGCGCCTGGCCGTCTCCAAGGTGATGACCCTCACCAGCACCTACGACCACCGGATCATCCAGGGCGCCCAGTCCGGCGACTTCCTGCGCACGATCCACCGGTTGCTGCTGGGCGAGGGCGGCTTCTACGACGAGATCTTCGAGGCGCTCAGGATCCCGTACGAGCCGGTCCGCTGGACGCAGGACGTGTCGGCCTCCCACGAGGACGACGTGGCCAAGTCCGCGCGCGTGATCGAGCTCATCCACGCCTACCGGGTCCGCGGCCACCTCATGGCCGAGACCGACCCGCTGGAGTACAAGCAGCGCAAGCACCCCGACCTCGACATCCAGTCCCACGGGCTGACCCTGTGGGACCTGGAGCGCGAGTTCGCCACCGGCGGTTTCGGCGGCCGCCCGCTGATGAAGCTGCGCGAGATCCTGGGCGTCCTGCGCGACTCCTACTGCCGCACGGTCGGCATCGAGTACATGCACATCCAGAACCCCGAGGAGCGGGCCTGGATCCAGGCGCGGGTGGAGAAGCCCCACGCCAAGCCCGACCGCGAGGAGCAGCTGCACGTTCTCGCGCGCCTCAACACGGCGGAGGCGTTCGAGACCTTCCTGCAGACCAAGTTCGTCGGCCAGAAGCGCTTCTCCCTCGAGGGCGGCGAGTCGCTGATCCCGCTGCTCGACTCGGTCATCAGCGAGGCCGCGGGCGAGGGTCTCGACGAGGTCGTCATCGGCATGGCCCACCGCGGCCGCCTCAACGTGCTGGCCAACATCGTGGGCAAGTCCTACGGCCAGATCTTCGGCGAGTTCGAGGGCAACATCGACCCGCGCACCGCCCACGGCTCCGGCGACGTGAAGTACCACCTCGGCGCCACCGGCACCTTCACCGCGCCGGGCGGCAAGACCATCGTCTCCTCCGTGGTCGCCAACCCCTCCCACCTGGAGGCGGTCGACCCGGTCCTCGAGGGCGTCGTGCGCGCCAAGCAGGACCTGCTGGAGCGCGGCGAGGAGGGCTTCTCCGTCCTGCCGGTGCTCGTCCACGGCGACGCGGCCTTCGCCGGCCAGGGCGTGGTGGCCGAGACGCTCAACCTGTCGCAGCTGCGCGGCTACCGCACCGGCGGCACCGTCCACATCGTGGTCAACAACCAGGTCGGCTTCACCACCTCGCCCGCCTCGTCGCGCAGCAGCGTCTACGCGACCGACGTGGCGCGGATGATCCAGGCGCCGATCTTCCACGTCAACGGCGACGACCCCGAGGCGGTCGTCCGCGTCGGCAGGCTGGCCTTCGAGTACCGCCAGGCCTTCCGCAAGGACGTCGTCATCGACATGATCTGCTACCGCCGCCGCGGCCACAACGAGGGCGACAACCCCGCCTACACCCAGCCGCTGATGTACGACATCATCGACGCCAAGCGCTCGACCAGGAAGCTCTACACCGAGGCGCTGATCGGCCGCGGCGACATCACGGTCGAGGAGGCCGAGTCGGCGCTGCGCGACTACCAGGCGAAGCTGGAGCAGGCCTTCACCGAGGTCCGCGAGGCGGCCAAGCACCCCGCCGACGCCGGCGAGCTGCACGTGCCCGCCACCGAGGTGGTCAAGTGGTCCCACGCCGACACGCAGACGGCGATCTCCGACGAGACGCTCAAGCGCGTGGTCGACACCCAGCTCAACCTGCCCGAGGGCTTCACCCCGCACCCGCGCCTGGCGCCGATCATCCAGCGCCGCGGCCAGATGGTGGAGCAGGACAGCATCGACTGGGCCATGGGCGAGACCATCGCCTTCGGCTCGCTGCTGATCGACGGCCGCCCGGTGCGCCTGGTCGGCCAGGACTCCCGCCGCGGCACGTTCGTCCAGCGCCATGCCGTGCTGGTCGACCGCCACACCGGTGAGGACCACACGCCGCTGAAGACCTTCAACCACGACACGACCAAGTTCTACGTCTACGACTCGCTGCTGAGCGAGTACGCGGCGCTGGGCTTCGAGTACGGCTACAGCGTGGTCAGGCCCGACGCGCTGGTGGCGTGGGAGGCGCAGTTCGGCGACTTCGTCAACGGCGCCCAGACGATCATCGACGAGTTCATCTCGTCCGGTGAGCAGAAGTGGGGCCAGAAGTCCAGCGTCGTCCTGCTGCTGCCGCACGGCTACGAAGGTCAGGGTCCCGACCACTCCTCGGCCCGCATCGAGCGCTTCCTGCAGGTCTGCGCGCTCGACAACATGACCGTCGTCCAGCCGACCACGCCCGCCAACTACTTCCACCTGCTGCGCTGGCAGGTGCTGGCGGGCAGGCACAAGCCGCTGGTCGTCTTCACGCCGAAGTCGCTGCTGCGGCACAAGAAGGCCACCTCGGCCGCCGCCGAGTTCACCTCCGGCACCTTCCAGCCGGTCATCGGCGACACCACGGTCGACGCGGGCAAGGTCACCAGGGTCGTGCTGTGCTCCGGCAAGGTCTACTACGACCTCGCCGCGGCCCGCGAGAAGTCGGCCGCCGCCGACACGACGGCGATCGTCCGCATCGAGCGGCTCTACCCGTTCCCTGAGGACGAGCTCAACGCCGAGCTCGCCCGCTACAGCCCCAACGTGGAGCTGATCTGGGCGCAGGACGAGCCGGTCAACATGGGGCCGTGGCCGTATCTGACGCTGAAGCTGGCGGAGAACCCCGACCTGTTCGGTGGTCGCCGCCTGCGCAGGATCTCCCGTACGCCCAACAGCTCCCCCGCGACCGGCTCGCACGCCGCGCACGACAGGGAGCTGGAGGAGATCCAGCACGCGGTGTTCGGCTGACAGACAGCTGGCAGAACGCGCGAACGCCCCGGCCTGTGACCGACAGGCCGGGGCGTTCGGCTTTCCGGGGTGCTGCTCCTCCTCCTTCCGGCGTGCTCTTACCAGGCGAACGGCACGCCGTAGTCGGCGTAGACCTGCTGCTGGAGCTTCCACGCCTTGGGCGCGTAGGCGGCGTAGAAGTCCTTGCCGCAACCCAGGTCCTGGAGCGCGGCCTTGATCTCCTTGTCCAGGTACGGCTTGGCCTGCGCGGGCGTCATCGCCGGGCGCACGCTCGTGGCCTCGGCCGGCGCGCTGACCCCCTGCCCGCGCGCGACCTTGGTGCGCTCGTCCAGGAAGAAGCGGCGGCCTCGCTCGGCCAGCCGCGTGGGCTTGGCGGGGTCGACCTTGAGGCAGGTGGCGAAGGACTTGCCCAGCTTGACCAGGTCGGCGGCGCCGTCCAGCTCGGTTCCGGCCAGCGTGTCGTAGGCGCTGTCGAGCTGCTCGTAGTAGTCGTCGAGCGAGCGGACGTCCTTGCCGAGCACGGTCTTGGCCGACGCGGAGAAGCACGTGTCCAGGGCCGCCTGGTAGGCCTTGTGCTGCTTCTCGGGCAGCGACATGAAGACCGCGTTGTTCGGGTGGTCCTTGTCCTCGTCGCGCTCGGGGTGGACCAGCTCGGACCAGACGCCGAAGCCCTCCGTGGCCCGCTTGGCCCGCATGGCGGCGTAGTCCCCGTTGAGCGCCTTGCGGTCGGCGGTGCTCCTGGTGGCCTTCTCGATGTCGAGGGGCCGGTATTCCAGGCCCGCCGCCTTCATGCACGACACCTGGGCCTGTTCCAGCTTGACCGCCTTGGTGTGGGCGGCGTCGTACTCGGGCGAGGGCGTGACGGCCACGGCGGCCGCCAGCAGAGCGGTAAGTACCAGCATGGTGTTGTTGTCCTTCCAGTGGGGATCTTGAGACTCAGGAGGGGATCTTGAGCCTCAGCAGGGGATCTTGAGTCGGGAAGCGTGGGGTGCCGGCTCGGGCATGGTGTCGGCCGCTTCGACGCCGAGCAGCGCGGTGCCGGTGACGGTGCCCTTCGGAATGACGAAGGTGTGGCCGCCCGGGGTCTCGGTCCTGTCCTTCGTGACGACGTGGCGGGTGCCGAGGTAGCGGTAGGTGTCCTTGTCGAAGACCAGCTCGGAGCGCAGGCTGTCGTTCTCGGCCATGCCGACGGCCATGCCGGGCCTGCCCGCGGCGTCGGTCGCCTCGGCGTCGAGGCTGATGCCGTCCAGGCCGGAGGCCACCTCGAACAGCGGCGCGGCCAGGGCCGGGCGAGCGGCCGACATCCGCACCAGCCGGCTGATCGTCGTCCACAGGCGCAGGTTCACGGGTCCTGCCTCCTGTGCGGCGGCCTTCTCGATCCTGGCGCGCAGCGCGGCCACGTCGGTGGGCCAGTCGCCGAGCCGCAGGTACGACAGCTCGTCACCGGGGGTCTTGTCGCAGGACGACTCGTAGACGCTGTCCTCGACGCCACGCCGCCACGGCATGGAGGGGAGGCGGCTGCCCGGCAGCGGCGTGGCGGCCGTCCGTTCCTCTCTGACGAGCCAGGGCCTGCCCGCCGTCGCGGGCTCCCATCTGTCCTCGGCGACCGTGAGGGCCAGGTGGTCGGCGCCGGAGCCGTCCTTGCGGCCGACCGTCAGGGTCTGCGCGGCCACGGACCTGACGTGGAGGTACTGGCCCGGCCGCAGCGTCACCTCCTTCTGTTCCGCGGCGGCGTCGGCCGCCCTTTCGAGCACGTCCTGCGCGCTCGCCGGCGGCAGCGCGCCGGGGACCAGGTGGACGGCCACGCCGATCACGGCCGTGGCGCCCGCCACGGCCACCGCCCTGACCAGCAGACCCCACCGCCAAGCCTTGACCGGCAGACCTGACCGCCCGGCCTTGACCGGCAGACCCCACCGCCAAGCCTTGACCGGCAGACCTGACCGCCCGGCCTTGACCGGCAGGACCGACCGCCCGGCCTTGACCGGCAGGACCGACTGCCAGGCCGTCATGACGGGGAGCCGGCGCGGCCCCCGCGCGTGCCGGTCCGCGGTGTAGGCGCGCGCCAGGAGCGTGCGGGAACCGGCGAGGTCCTCCGCCGATCCTTCGGGCACGGTGGCCCAGAGGCGACGCAGTTCGTCCATCTCATCCATGGAGACCGTCCTTCGGTGTGGTGGTGGTGTCGTCCAGTGCCTGGCGAACCTTTTTCCTGGCCCTGTTGAGCCGCGAGCGGACCGTCCCGACCGGGATGTCCAGGGCGCGGGCGACCTCGTCGTAGCTCAGCCCCACCCACGCGATCAGCAGCAGCACGTCGCGATCGCGCCGCTTGAGCCCGGCCAGCGCGGCGACGAGCGGGCGGTTCACCGTCAGCGTGGTCACGCTGTCCTCGACGAGCCCTCCGGTGATCTCGGCCGGGTCCACGCCGCTGCGGACGTAGGCGCGGTAGCGGGACATCTCGTCCCTGCGCCGCTTGCTGATCACGTTGGAGGCGATGCCGTACAGCCAGGGCCTGGCGTCGGCGTATGCCACGTCGTAGCGGTGGCGGCTCTGGAAGGCCGCCAGGAACGTCTCGGAGACGACGTCCTCGGCGGCGTCAGGGCCGAGCCGCCGTGCCGCGTACCTGTGCAGGTGCGGGGCATGACGGTCGAAGACGGCGGCGAACATCTCGGGTTCGTGCAACGACCGCCGGATCAGCTCGGCGTCGGCGACCTCCACGGTCGCGGCGGGCTGCGGCATGCGGTGCCTTTCGGTACGAATGATCGAATGCCCGTATTTACCGGGCCGCGCGCGAAAGGTTCACGGCGGAGCACCTCCGGGCGCTCGTTAGAGTTGCTTCACGGTCGTGGGCTCGCCTCGACCGAGGGAACAGGAGAGAGATGTACTTCACCGACCGGGGGATCGAGGAGCTCGTCGAGCGTCGCGGCGAGGAGGAGGTCAGCATCCTCTGGCTGGGCGAGCGGCTGCGCGAGTTCGTGGATCTCAACCCCGACTTCGAGACGCCGATCGAGCGCCTGGCCACGTGGCTGGCCCGCCACGACTCCGACGACGACGAGTGACGCCTGGCGCCCGACGCGCCCTGACGCGATACATCTTGATGTTTCGCGAAACGCGACATATCGTGTCTTGTGGTGGACGTGTCGGCAACGAAGGACGGAACCATGTCGCAGTGGACGATCGAGCGCCCGCAGCAGCTCACCTTCGACACCGTGGCCGCGCTCAACGTGCGCGTCGTCGCGGGGAAACTGGCCGTCCTGGCCAGCGAGGGGCCACCGACGCTCGACGTGGCCGAGATCGACTCGGCGCCACTGATCATCACCCATGACGACGACGGCACCCTCACCATCGCCTACAAGGACCTCACCTGGGACGGCCTGCTCGGCTGGCTCAAACGCTCGGGCAAGCGCGCCACCACGCTGACGATCACCGTGCCCAAGGACTGCCCGATCAGCGTCGGCGTGGTCTCCGCCTCGGCCGTCGTCGCCGGGTTCGAGCGCCGCACCAACGTCCGTAGCGTCTCCGGCGAGATCGTCCTGGACGGCGTGAGCGGCGACGTCCACGCCGAGACCGTCTCGGGCGACGTGGAGACCAGGGCGATGGAGGGCGACCTGGCGTTCAAGAGCGTCTCGGGCGACCTGGCGGTCGCGGGCGGCACGCCGCGTCGGCTGCGGGCCAACACCATCTCCGGACGCATCACCGCCGACCTGGCCCTGCGCCCGACCGGGCACGTCACGCTGACGACCGTCTCCGGCGACATCCTGGTGCGCCTGCCGTACGACGTGGAGAGCGATGTCGCGATCCGCTCCACCACGGGCCGGCTGAACTCGGCCTTCGACGAGCTGTACAGGATCGGCGACCTCGGGGCCAAGTCGCTGTCGGGAAGGCTGGGTGGTGGAATGGCCTCGCTCACGGCCACCACCGTCTCGGCCGATGTCACGCTGCTCAAGGGGGAGAAGGAATGAGCCCGGTGTTCGGCCATGGCAGGCTTCGGCTGTACCTGCTCAAGCTGCTGGAGGAGAGCCCGCGCCACGGCTACGAGGTGATCAGGTTGCTCCAGGACCGCTTCCTCGGCGTCTACTCCCCCTCGCCGGGCACGATCTACCCGCGGCTGGCCAGGCTGGAGGAGGAGGGCCTGGTCACCCACGAGGTGATCGACGGCAAGAAGGTGTTCTCGATCACCGACAAGGGCCGCGCCGAGCTCGACTCCCGCCTGGACGAGCTGGCCGACCTCGAACAGGAGATCACCGACTCGGTGCGCGACATCGCCCGCGAGGTCAAGGAGGACGTCCGCGAGACGGTCAAGTCGCTGCGCGAAGAGCTGACCGCGATGGCCAAGGACGTCAAGAGGGGCGCCGCGCAGCAGCAGCGGGTGCACGTGCGCCGGATCAGCGAGCAGCACAAGCGCCAGTGGATGGAGCACGCCGCCCAGTGGCAGAGCGAGGGCGAGCGGCTGTCGAGGGAGTGGCGGCGCGTCTGGACCCAGGTGTGGAGCGACCTCGGCGGCCCGGCCGGCGGCCGTACCGCCGACAACGGCACGACCGACAGCAGGGCCGAACTCGACGCCGAGCTCGGCGAGCTGCTCGCCGACTTCGTCGCCAAGGTGCGCGAGGAGGCCTCCGAGAGCCGCCTGACCCGCGAGACGCTGTCGGCCTGCCAGGAGGCGCTCGAGGCCGCCGGCGAGCAGATCCGCGAGTCGCTACGCCGATAGCGGCCGGTTCCTCTCACCGCGGC
>NZ_JBSGJX010000043.1:0-53310 GCF_053605785.1 Nonomuraea sp. NPDC003754 | reverse complement strand
GTCGCTACGCCGATAGCGGCCGGTTCCTCTCACCGCGGCGCTACGCCGATAGCGGCCGGTTCCTCTCGCCACGGCGCTACGCCGATAGCGGCCGGTTCCTCTCGCCACGGCGCTACGCCGATAGCGGCCGGTTGCGCTCGCGCGCGGCCCGCCTGGCCCGGTAGGCGATCGGCAGGTAGCGGACCCGTTCGGGCAGGCGCGGCGTGAGCGCCGCCACCGCCCGCCCGATCCGCCGCAGCCTGCGCTCGTCCCTCTCCGACCACTCCAGCCCCAGCACCCCCCGTACGGCAGGCGGCAGCGTCCCCACCGTGACGAAGTGGTTGAACTCCCCCGATCCCATGCCCACCGGCCGCCAGATCCCGCGCAGCGGCTTGGGCACCATCGGCGGCGCCGGCGTGCCGCGCATGGTGGCCAGCACCTCCAGCGCGGTCGGATGCGGTTCGAGCCGGTCGGCCACCATGCGGTCGAAGTAGAGCCAGAAGTCGTCCAGCGTGGGCGGCACCTCCCGCTCGGGCACCCGCAGGATCCGGCCGAGCTGCCGCGACTCGGCGTAGAGGCGGCGCTCCATCTCCCTGGAGTACGGCGTGCCGAAGTAGCGGTTGAGCGTGACGAAGCGCTCGAAGAGCGTGAGGTGGACCCAGGCGTAGGCTTCGCCGTTCAGGGCGTGGTAGGGGCGGCCCTTGTCGTCGGTGCCGCTGATCGAGGCGTGGATCTCTCTCAGCCGCCTGCCCTCGCGTTCGGCTTCGACGCCGCCGTACACCCAGGTCTGGACGGAGTTCAGGGTGCGGGCGAGCCGGCCCCAGGGGTCCTGCCGGTAGGTCGAGTGCTCGCCCACGGCCGCGCCCACCGCGGGGTGCATGGTCTGCAGGACGAGCGCGCTGCCGGCCACGAGAAGGTTGCGGTACTCGCCTGCGGTGTCCCAGTGAATCGTGCCCGGACGGAAGGGCTCCATGGGTCATGACCTCTCGGGTGACACACCTTCCCTTTCTTTGTATCACCCGGGAGCGCGACGGAGTAACCCCTCACTTATCGTCGAGCGTGAACACCACCTTGCCGAACAACTCGCCCTGGAGCATCGCGGCGAACCCGTCGCGCGCCTGGTCCAGGGGCATCGACCGGTCGATGAGCGGGCGCACGCCGGTCTGCTCCAGGAAGACCGCCAGCCGCGCGAGCTGGTCGCGGGTGCCCATCGTCGAGCCGACGACCGACAGCTGCAGGAAGAAGACCCGGTTGAGATCGGCGGGCGGCACCGCCCCGCTGGTCGCGCCCGACACGACGATCCGTCCCCCGGGACGCAGCGCCTTCAGCGAGTGGTCCCAGGTGGCCTGGCCGACGGTCTCCATCACCGCGTCGACCCGCTCCGGCAGCCTGGCCCCCGGCTCGAAGACCCGGTCGGCGCCGAGCCGGAGGGCCCGCTCCCGCTTCTCCTCCGAGCGGGAGGTGGCCCACACCCGGAACCCGCCCGCCCGGCCCAGCGCGATCAGCGCGGTGGCGACGCCGCCGCCGGCGCCCTGCACGAGCACGGTCGACCCCGGCTCGATGCCCGCCTTGTCGAACAGCATCCGGTAGGCGGTCAGCCACGCCGTCGGCAGGCAGGCCGCTTCCTCGAAGCTCAGCGCGGCGGGTTTGGGCACCAGGTTGCGGCGCGGCACCGCCACCTTGTCGGCGAACGTGCCGTCGTGCACCTCCGACAGCAGCGACCGCCTGGGGTCGAGCGTCTCGTCGGCGCCCTGCCCGATGACGGAGTGCACGATGACCTCGTTGCCGTCCTCGTCGACGCCTGCCGCGTCGCAGCCGAGCACGATCGGGAGCCGGTCCTGGCGGATGCCGACGCCCTTGAGCGTCCACAGGTCGTGGTGGTTGAGGGCGGCGGCCTTCACGGACACGGTGGTCCAGCCGTCGCGGGGCTCGGGGTCGGGATGCTCACCGAGCGTCAGCCCGGCCAGCGGGTTGTCGGGATCGGTCTGTGTAGCGGTAACGGCGAACATGGCCGCACCCTACTCGGTGAGCTTCACCTTGATCCCCTCCAGTGCCGCCCGCACGAACACTCCCGCGCCCGCAGCGGAGACGAAGACATCGCCCCTGCACACGCCGTCGACATAGGTGGCGTTGCGTCGCAGTTCGGGAGGGATGCCGCTGTTGCGGTCGCAATGGGGCGTCAGCACCAGCGACACCAGCTCGTCCGGCCGGCCGAGCAGCTCGCCGCCGAACAGCAACCCGGGGCCGGCGGGCTCGCCGCCGAGCCGGTCGCCCGGTTTCGACAGGTGGACGGGCTCCCTGGCCGTCAGCACGAGGTAGCCGTCGCGGGTCACCCTCCCCTTGAGCGCGCGAGCCCACTCCATCCGCTGCTCGAAGGTCAGCCCGTCGCGGCGGTCCTGCAGGGCGATCCGCCACCTGCCGAACGCGAACAGCAGCACCTGCCCCTCGCCGGCGGACCACAGAGAGACGTTGCGGGTCATGCTCCTGATCCGCGTGCCGCCCTCGGGCATCCCGCCGAGGGGCGCGTAGAGCTTGCGGAACATCGCCCGCTCGCCGCCGATCCACGCCCCCTGGTAGGGCCTGGACCCGCGCGCGGCCAGGCGCAGCTCGACCGGGTAGCGAACCTGGGCCTTGGTGCCGTCGGGGAACACCACGTCGATGCTCTCCTCGTCGCCCAGGCTGCGCGGGTAGGCGCGCAGGATGTTGGGCGCGCGGTCCCGCTGGTCCGCCGCGGGTGTCGGCGCGGCCGTCGACGGGGTCACCACGGGCGCCCGGCCGTCCGGACTCCTGCTGATCAGCAGGCTGACCGCCGGGACGGCGAGGACGGCCAGCAGGACCACGATGCCGACCCATCCCCTGCGCCGGGGGCCTGCCTCGATGACATCGCGCACACCTCCATTGAGGTGACCTCGGCCCGCCCCACGCAAGACCCCGGGCATGATCGCTTCACCAGACGGCCGTGTTGACCTTCCCCTCGGGGGTCAGGTGTACCCGCCGTCCCACCAGCTGCGTGCTCATGGCGTCGGCGAGCATGCCGGCCCGCCGTACCCGGGCGTGGGCGCGCCCGCCGCCCGGCAGGTCCGCCACGAGCAGCCCCTTCGAGGGTGACCCGTCACGCTCGTGCGCGACCGTGTATCCGGCCACCGTCGCCTCGCCCGCGTACGTGGGCACGATCGCGACGGGCGTGGCGGTCGCCTGCCGCGCCACCGTCTCCCACAGGGACAGCGACTCGGGGCCCGGCTGGTCACGGACGGTGAGCCGAGCGGCTCCGACATGACGCCCCCATTAAGAGAGCAATGTTCGGCATGTAAAGCGGGAGACACCTGGTGACAATGTTGCCGGCGATATCGAACTGCGGCGTCGACCTGCGGAAATACCATTCTTGAATACATGCGGAATGGTTATTTCAATAACGGAATGGAACCGGGCCAGACTTTTTCACGTCGTTTCCTGGCTCGCGCCTTGCGCCATTCAGTAGCGTCCTCAACGTTTTCCTGGCCCACCGGGGCACAGTTCCCCGCTCTGGGCCGCCGAGAACCGGAAGGAGCTCCATGTTTTCCCGAGCAAGGCGCCTCACCGTCGGCGTCGCGGCCATCGGCATGGCCGCGGGCCTGATGAGCGCGACCGCGGCCCAGGCCGCGGCCCCCAGCGATGTCGTCTCCAAGGACGCGGCCACCTCAGCAGCCGGCGCCATCGCGTTCTGGACGCCGGACAAGCTCCGCGCGGCCACCGACATCAACGACGATCTGTCCATGGACGTGAGGGGCGCGAAGGGCGCCAACTCCGCCCCCGACGGCCCGCCCGGATCCGTTCCCCCGATCGGCCAGGAGAAGGCCAAGGCCATCAAGACCAAGCAGGTCAACCTGCCCAACACGGTCGGCCGCATCTTCTTCACGCTGCCCGGCGCCAACGAGAACGACCGGAGGAGCTGGAAGTACTGCTCCGGCACCTCGGTGCAGGGCAAGTACCGCAACCTCGTCGCCACCTCGGCCCACTGCGTCTACGACGTCAAGCACAACGTCTTCTACGACAACTGGGTGTTCATCCCGTCGTACTGGGACGGCAACAACAAGTGGGACGGCAAGGCCCCCTACGGCATTTACGCCGCCAAGACCTTCAACGCGCACGACGACTTCGTGGTGAAGGAGGACTACGACTACGACTACGCCTTCGTCAACGTCTACAACGGCTTCAAGCCGACGTGGCAGAAGGACGACAAGGGCACCTGGCAGCTGGTCAAGAAGAACGTCGGCAGGCTCGGCGACAACGTCGGCGGTCAGGGCTTCACCTGGAACCGCAACCCCAAGGCCACGGTGTTCTCCTTCGGCTACCCCGCCGGCGAGCACCCCGACGGCGACAAGCCCTTCACCGGCAAGACCATGAAGTGGTGCTACGGCACGACGGCCCCCATGCCGCCGGCGCCGAAGTTCCGCATCGAGGAGCACGTCGGCTTCAAGTGCTCCTTCACCTCCGGTGCCAGCGGCGGACCGTTCCTCTACAACTACAAGAACTCCAGCCGCACCGGCTACCTGATCGGCGTCAACAGCGTCGCCTGGGACACCGACGGCAACGACCGCTACGACCGCATCTCCTCGCCGTACTTCAACGGCGACACCTACAAGGTCTACAAGGCCGCCGCCAACCGCTGGAGCGGCAACCAGCCCGGCTGATCCGTCGCGGGCAGCACCACCGGCCCCGGTCCGTTCAGGACCGGGGCCTCCCCTTGTCCTCCAGGTAGCGCCGCTCGGGCAGGCTGGCCGTCAGCGCCGCCGCCCTCACGAAGGACGCGCGCGCCGCCTCCTCCTGCCCCGCCATCTCCAGCAGGTGCCCCCGTACGGCGTGCAGCCGGTGGTGCCCCTCCAGCCCCTCGACGGTGTCGAGCAGGGCCAGCCCTTCGCGAGGGCCGCGCGCCATCGCCACCGCCACCGCCTGGTTGAGCGTCACCATCGGCCCCGGCGCGACCCGCGCCAGCAGCTCGTACAGCGCCATGATCTGCGGCCAGTCGGTCTCGCCCTCCTCGGTGTGCACCGCCGCGATCGCCGCCTGCAACTGGTACGGCCCGAGCGGCCCCCGCGACAGCGCCGCCGTCACCAGGTCCACGCCCTCGGCGACGAGGTCCTTGTCCCACAGGGTCCGGTCCTGCTCGTCCAGCGTGATCAGCGCCCCCTCGGCGTCCGTGCGCGCCGCCCGGCGGGCGTCGGTCAGCAGCATCAGCGCCAGCAGCCCCGCCACCTCGCCGTCGTCGGGCAGCAGCCGGTGCACGGTCCTGGCCAGCCGGACGGCCTCGGCGGTGAGGTCGGCGCGCTGCAGGTCGGGCCCGGACGTGGCGGTGTAGCCCTCGTTGAAGATCAGGTAGAGCACGTGCAGGACCACGTCGAGCCGGTCGGGCGTCATCTCGAAGGTGGCGCCCGCCTTCTTGATCGTCGCCTTGGCCCTGCTGATCCGCTGCGCCATCGTCGCCTCCGGCACCAGGAACGCCCCCGCGATCTCGGCGGTCGTCAGGCCGCCGACCGCGCGCAGCGTCAGCGCGATCTGCGAGGCAGGCGTCAGCGCCGGATGGCAGCACAGGAACAGCAGCGTCAGCGTGTCGTCGGTGTCGGGGACCTCGGGCGGCTCCGTCTCCAGGGCGACCTCCGCCTCCCTGCGCCGCCGCGCCTCCTCGCTGCGAATCTCGTCGATCATCCGGCGCGAGGCGACCGTCACCAGCCAGGCCTTCGGGTTGTCTGGCAGGCCGTCCCTCGGCCACTGGGTCGCCCCGGCCAGCAGGGCCTCCTGCACCGCGTCCTCGCACGCGTCGAACTGCCCGTACCGTCGCACGAGCACGCCCAGCACCTGCGGCGCCAGCTCCTTGAGCAGGTCCTCCCTCATCGGCACGCCCTCGGCCCCGGCTCCACCGTCATGCCCCGTCTTTCCACGCCGTTCCTGGTCATTCCTCGAAGACGGGGCGGAGCTCGATCGTGCCGCCGTAGGCGACGTCGGGCCAGCGCCTGGCGATCTCGAGCGCCCGCTCGGGCGTCTCGCAGTCGATGATGCAGTAGCCGGCCAGGTACTCCTTCGACTCCAGGAAGGGGCCGTCGGTGACGGCGACCACGCCGTTCTTCAACCTGATGGTGCGGGAGCCCGCCTGGTCGGCCAGCGCCTCGCCGCTCACCCACTCGCCCCTGGCGGTGAGCTCGGCGATGAGATCCTCCACCGTGGCCATCGCGTCGTCGATGTTCTCGTTGACGGCCTGCGCGGCGACGGCGTTCGTGTAGATCATGAGCATGTACTTCACGTCTTCGACGCTACAGGTCGAGAGGGGTGCGCCTGTTCCGGCTCGGCCGTGCCGTACTCGCCGCGCCGGCGCCGGTGCCTGGCGTGTTCCGGCTCGGCCGTGCGCACGGGAACCGGATCGGCCGTGCCGTACTCGCCGCCTCGGCCGCCGGTGCCTGGCGTGTTCCGGCTCGGCCGTGCGCACGGGGAACGGTGTACTCGCCGCGTCACCGCCGGTGCCTGGCGCTCGTCGCCGTGGTGACGGGCGGCGCGGCCCGGACACGCCCGTCCGGCGCGTGAGGGCGTGCCGGAGCAGGTCAGCGCGGGGGAACCGGCTCGAAGGAGAAGAGGGACCGCGTCGAGAGCCGCATCATGCACGCGTTGCCGAACGTGTGCCGGTACCTGACCATCCGGCCGTCCCAGATGCCGACGGCGGCGGCGTTGACAGGCTTGTAGTCCATGGTGCACCTGATGAGCGGGTCGGGCTCGATCTCCGCGGGATCGCCGCCGGCCGCCTCGAGCTCCGCGCACGCCTGCCGTGGCGCCGGATGGGTGGAGACGCGGTACGGCTCGCACGTCAGGAGCACCAGGCGCGACCCCTTGCTCAGCACGAGCATCCGCTTCTGGTCGACCTTCTTCAAGATCATTTCTGCCATCACGGATAGAGGGTCGGGCTCGGCCGTCGCGGCCCCTGAAGATGCGGCGAAAGCCGTACCGCAAACAACGGCCACACATGCGAGTCTTCTCATGACGAGAAGCCTCTCTTGGGCCTCTGACCTGGGACAACGACCGACGCGCGGGATATCGGGTTTTTCTAGATCACATAACGATCGCCAATCCAGGCTGCAATAACGCTTACGATCTGGAAAAATCACGCGTTACGGTCTAAGGAAGGCATTTCATGATCCCCCGCCTGAGGCAACTCGCGATCGCCGCTGTCAGCGGCGTTCTGCTGATGCTGCCCGGAATCACGGGGACGCTGCCCGGAACCACGGGGGTCGCCCACGCCGCCGCCGCGCCGCCCGACTACGTCTACTCCGAGCCGCTGGCCGCCTCCGACGCCGAGATGCGCAAGGTCGCCGAGTACTGGAAGCCCGAGAAGCTCAAGGACGCCGACAGCTACTCCCCCGCCACCCCCGGCACCAAGAGCTCCTCGCCGTCGTCGTCGCCCTCCACCTCCGCCGGATCGCTGAGCCCCCAGACCATCGCCAGGACGCGCGCGCCGCGCGACATCGCCCCCACCACGCCCGCCAAGGGCGGTGCGGCCCGGACGATCGGCAAGGTCTACTTCCAGCTGGGCGGCAAGGAGTACTGGTGCTCGGCCAGCGCCGTCGCCGCCAGGAACCGCAGCCTCGTCGCCACCGCGGGCCACTGCGCCTGGGACCCGCGCCTCGGCAAGAGCACCAACTGGATCTTCGTCCCCAACCCCGGCAAGGACGGCGAGGCCCCCGACGGCATCTACGTCGGCTCGACGCTCCACATGCACGAGGACTGGGCCGCCATCGGAGACTACGACTACGACTACGCCTTCGTCTCGGTGCACCGCGGCTTCCGCTGGACGACCGAGAACGGCAAGCTCGCCATGAAGGACGTCGGCCGCCTGGAGGACAACATCGGCGGCCTCGGCCTGACGGTCGGCAAGAAGACCGGCAACCAGATCAGCGCCTTCGGCTACCCGGCGGGCGCCCAGCCGGACAACACCCACCCGTTCGACGGGCGCACGCTCAAGACCTGTGAGGGCACCACCAAGCGGACGGTCAACCCGACACGCAACCTGCAGTGGGGCGTGCTGCTGCCGGGCTGCGACTTCAGCACCGGCGCCAGCGGCGGGCCGTGGATGCTCGGCTACAAGTCGTCGACGCGCCTGGGCTACCTCAACGGGGTCAACAGCCTGACGTGGAACCTCGACGCGGTCGGCAAGTTCGACGCGGTGTCCTCGCCGTACTTCACGACGACGACGTTCGAGGTCTACGATCACGCCGCGAACGACTCGCTCGCCTGACTCCCCGCCCAAAATGTGACTCGGATCACACGAACTCCGTGGCAACCAATTGATCACTTAGGCGTCAGAAGCCTCCTGATCAGCACAGACCAGACAAGGTCCCTTCATCTCAGACAGATCACGAGCGGTGTGATTCGTCCGACTTGTCCGTTGACATGATCAACGGGAAATTCCCATGACCAAACCCTCCGCTGTAAGTTCCTCGCTATCCGTTTGCTGACTCTTGGGACGCAACAGGCGTCACAGTCAGCGCAAAGGAAACCTGGAGTTATACCTTGAAGCGCATCTTCCTCCCGGCTGGTGGCGCGATCCTGGCGACCGGCCTGCTGGCCGCCGGCCTTTCCGGCACCGCCCAGGCCGCCCGCGACATCGCCTCCGACCCCATGGCGACCAGCACCAGGGACGCCTCGTCCATCGCGAGCTTCTGGTGGAAGTCGAACGGCGCCGCCCTCCGTCAGGCCAGCGCGTACTACTGGGACTCGAGCGAGGTCAAGAAGCTCGTCAGCAAGGGTGGCTACACCCCTGACGGCAAGCCCGGCATGGTCGCCCCGACCGGTAACTCCGTCAGCACCGGCACGGCCCAGAACATCAACATCCCCCGCACCATCGGCAAGGTGTTCTTCCTGGACGCCAGCGGCAGGCCCCGCTGGTGCTCGGCCACCTCCATCCAGGGCAACTACCGCAACCTGGTCGCCACCGCGGGCCACTGCGTCTACGACACCGACGGCAACGCCGACACCATGTCCAAGTGGGTCTTCGTCCCCGGCTACTACCAGGGCAAGGCTCCGTTCGGCATCTACGTCGGCAAGCAGGCCTTCACGCACTACGACTTCGACGTCTACGAGGACTACGACCGCGACTACGCGTTCGTCACCGTCTACAACGGCATCAAGTTCGACGGCTCCAAGCCGGAGGACGCGGGCCGGCTCGGCGACAACGTCGGCGGCCAGGGCTTCGCCTACAACCAGCCGACCGGCAAGATCGTGCGCACCTTCGGCTACCCGTACGCGCCCCACCCCGACGGCAGCAAGCCGTACACGGGCGTGACGCCCAAGCACTGCTACGGCGCGACTTCCGCCAAGACCGTCGGCTCGGCCGAGAAGAAGATCGAGGAGCACGTGGCGCTGAAGTGCCCCGTGACCCCCGGCTACGACGGCGGCCCCTGGCTGCTGAACTACAGCAACGGCAAGCGTCTCGGCTACGTGAACGGTGTCACCAGCACCTTCGCCGACCAGGACGGCAACGACCGCGTGGACTACATCTCCTCGCCGTACTTCGACGGTGAGACGGCCGCTGTGTACAACGCGGCCAAGAACATGGCGTCCGGCCGGATCGTCGGCCCGAACGGCGAGCTGCTCCGCTAACGGCCAGCAGTTAGAGAAAGGGCCCGGCACCTCCCTCCCGGGCCCTTTCTCATGCCCACGCTCCGCTCTTCGACCTTCCCCGCATTTCCCCGTAGCCGCACTGCGCCCGGCCCCCGCACAGCAGCCTTCACGCCGAATCCGCGCCCTCGCCTTGGAGCCCTGGCGCCCTCCCGGGTGATCCGCGCCCACGCCCTGGGAACCCCCGGCCCCTCCCACCGGATCCGCGTCCACGCGCCCTGGGAGCCCTGGCCCCTCTCGCCGGAGGTCACGCAGTCGCGCCTCCCGCCGCCATGCTCTTGGTGTCCCGGCCTCCGGGCGCCCTTGCGATCCCCGGCGCCTCCCTCACCCCAGGGCTCTTGACACCCCCCGCGAAGAATGCTGAAATCCCGCCTCAGCGTCGCAGTGCACCCGGCAAAGAGACCGTCGCGGGCACGGAGGCGCCGAAACACGGGAATCATGTGCCCACACCCACCGATCCGACCGGCCGCCTCCAGGCGTTCGGCACCCAGCTGATCGACGTCCACTCCTGGCTCCGTGAGGAGCTCGCCGCCCTGCGCGACAGCCTCGACGCCTTCCTCGACGGCGGCGACCACCGCCCGCGCGAGCTCCGCGCCCACTGCCTCACCTTCTGTTCGGCGCTCGAACGCCACCACACCGGCGAGGACCGCACCGCTTTCCCCGCCCTGGCCGAGGAGTTCCCCGCCCTCCGCCCCGTCCTGGCGAAGCTCCAGGAGGACCACCACCTGGTGGCCGACATCCTCCGCAGGATCGAGTCCCTCGCCGCCGACGTGGGCACCGACCCGGCCGACGCCCAACGGGTACGGCGCGAACTCGACGGGCTGGCCGCCATCGTGGAGTCGCACTTCGCCTTCGAGGAGCGCCAGATCATCGCGGCGCTCGACGCGCTGAACATCCCCGCGTGGCAGGCGTCGCCCCCCGACTTCCTCGCCACCTCGGCCGAGGCCGTACCGGAACCAGAATGAACGGGACGTGGGCCGTCCGCATAAGACGGCCCACAGTCACGCCCTCCAAAGATCCAAACCAACAGTCACGAGATGACCACGTTCAGTAAAGTGATCGTCGTGCCTTCGATCGCCCACGAGACCGTCATCGATCTCTTCCGAAAGCGGCCCACGCTCGCGGCGACCCTCATCCACGGGCAGGGCGTCACCCTCGCCGGTCATGACGAGGTGCGCGTGGAGTCGGAGAACCTCGTCGACTGCAAACCCGCCGAATATCGAGCCGACGCCGTGGTCGTGCACAGGGCCGGTAGCAAGCCGGTTCTCGGTGTGGTCGTGGAGGTGCAGCTACGTCCCGACGAGGACAAGCAGTGGAGCTGGCCGGTCTATCTGGCCACCCTCCGCGCCCGCCTGCAGTGCGACACCGTGCTGCTGGTGATGTGCCTGAGCAGCAAGACGGCCAGGCACTGCGCCACCCCGATCGACATGGGACACCCAGGGTGGAGGCTCGCCCCACTGGTGATGGGCCCCGATCAACTGCCCATAATCACGGACGTGGCCCAGGCCGTGGCCGAGCCCGAACTGGCCGCGCTGTCCGTCGTCGCACACGGGCGCACGCCCGGAGCCGACGGACAACAGGTCATGGACGCCTTCCTCAAGGCAGCGCCGCTCATGGCCGACGGGCTGGGCGAGACTTATGCTGATGTCGTACTGGCACTGCTACCCAAGGTAGCGGCGCAGAGGTTCGTGGAGGGGCTCATGGCAGTCGGAACTGACAAGTACAAGAGCGACTACGTCCGCCAATGGGTCGCCGAAGGCCTAGCCGAAGGCCTAGCCGAGGGAGAAGCCAAAGGCGCAGCCAAGGGCGCAGCCGAGGCTCGGGCCAAGGACATCATCCTCGCCTTCCGCACACGAGGCATCGACGTCTCACCCGAGGCCGAGAAGCGCATCCTCGACTGCTCCGACCCTGACCAGCTGAGCGCATGGTTCCCGAAGTCCATCACGGCCGACAGCGTCGAGGAACTGTTCGACAGCGAGTGACGTCCTTCCACATGGTCGAGTGCTCACGCCCGGCTCGTCGTCACGCACCCGCTCGCCCCAGGAGCAGGTAGTCGCCGGGTTGTCGACCACGCCGAGGAGCTTTCCGCGGGTGCGGGTGTCCATCGGACCCTCGCACCCGTTTCCTTTTCCCGCGCATGAACGGCGCGCCCGCGAAGTCCTTGGCGCAGCCAGCCGGCGGCCGTCCAGGACTGCGGCCCTCAACGCGCCCGACGACTCCACCCCTCTTCACGGCGTTTACCTCGGGAGCTTCCAGGTCCGGCGGACGGGACGAAGAGGTGAGCGCGAGGTCACGCCCTCGGTCTCCTTTCCCCCAGCCGTCGGCAGCATCGCCACGGCCGGCCGTACACACGACCGCGCGGGCGACCGTCGGCGGGCTGGACCGCACTCGTCGCGCGCGCTCCGGACGGTCGGTCAACCCAGGGACGCCACCACGCCGCACACGTACAGCGAGCCCGCACGCAGCGTCACGCCGGCGACCGGAAAGTAGGCGCGAGGCCGCTTTCCTGAAGGTTTCCTGGCAAGATCGAGTGATATTAGACGGAGCGAGAGCCGATTCGGTGCCATCAAATTTCTGTGATCTGAGTCACATCAAGCCGGTCACGTAGCGTATCCCCTCACTCACCCCTCATGAGCACCATTCGCAACAACCCCGCGAGGCCCTGCGAAAACGTGTCGCGACGATCACGCTTCGCGATCATCTCTGACTGGTAACGGAAAGGTCACGCCGGTAAGGGCGGTTCTCAGATGCCGCAGAACGGCTTCCACCTGCGAAGATCACCGCGTTATGGTCCTTGCTATCCCTTTACTGACGCATGGGACGCATGTTGCGACCCACGACAGAGCAAGGAGCAGTTCCCTTGAAGCGCATCCTCCTCCCCGCCGGTGGCGCCATCCTCGCCACCGGTCTGCTGGCCGCCGGCCTGGCTGGTACCGCTCACGCCGCCCCCGACGTCGCCAGCGACCCGATGGCGAAGAACGCCGCGGCCGCCAAGTCGATCGCCGAGTACTGGGCCGCCTCCAACGGTGCTGCTCTCCGGGCGGCCAAGGAGTCGAACGTCTGGGACAGCAAGGACGTCGCCAAGCTGAAGTCGACCGGCGGTTACAACGCCGACACCAAGCCGGGTGTCGTCGCGCCGATCGGTGAAGAGAAGAAGACCGCGACCAAGTCGCAGAACGTCAACATGCCGAAGACCATCGGCAAGGTCTTCTTCGTCAACTCCAAGGGCGAGCCCCGCTGGTGCTCGGCCACCTCGATCCAGTCGCGCTACCGCAACCTGGTCTCCACGGCCGGTCACTGCGTGTACGACACGGCCGGCAACTCCGACGTCATGTCCAAGTGGGTCTTCGTCCCCGGCTACTACCAGGGCAAGGCTCCGTGGGGCATCTACGTCGGTAAGCAGGCGTTCACGCACTACGACTTCGACGTCTACGAGGACTACGACCGCGACTACGCGTTCGTCACCGTCTACAACGGCATCAACGTCGGTGGCGGCACCGCCAAGGAGGTTTCCAAGGCGGACTTCGACAAGCACCAGGGCATCAAGGATGCCAAGGACGTCGAGATCAGCCGCGAAGAGTACCGCAAGCTCCGCCTCGACCCCAGGACCGCTGACACGGTCTGGCGCAAGAAGGGCACGAAGGCGGAGAACGTCGGCCCTGACTACCCCGGTGCCGAGGTCTCCAAGGTCGAGGTGACCAAGGACGCCTACACCGCGGCCAAGGTCGGCAAGGGCAACGGCTACAAGTTCGGTGAGCCGGTCGTCGAGATCGTCACCGACAAGCAGGCCGCCGAGTACAAGGCGAACCAGGCCAAGGAGCCGGCCAAGTACCCGGCCGTCGTCGCCCAGGACGAGCGTGGCAACTGGACCGTCACGCACTACTACGTGCAGCAGTGGTTCAAGCCGGGCAGCGACACCAAGTTCTACAAGACCGTCTTCTACATCATCGAGGGCTTCGTCAAGGACGCCGGCCGTCTCGGTGACAACGTCGGCGGTCAGGGCTTCGCCTACAACCAGCCCACCGGCAAGTACGTCCGCGTCTTCGGCTACCCGGCCGCGGCGCACCCCGACGGTCACAAGAACTTCACCGGCATCACGCCCAAGTGGTGCTACGGCAAGACCACGGCCAAGACCGTCGGTTCCGCCGCCAAGAAGATCGAGGAGCACGTGGCACTGAAGTGCTCCATGACCGAGGGCGCCGACGGTGGACCCTGGCTGCTCAAGTACAGCAACGCCAAGCGTCTCGGCTACGTGAACGGTGTCACCAGCACCTTCAACGACCAGGACGGCAACGACAGGGTCGACTACATCTCCAGCCCCTACTTCGACGGTGAGACCGCTTCCGTCTACAAGGCCGCTGCGAACGTGTGGTCCGGCAAGATCGCCGGCTGAACTGTTTGACCGAGTTGAGGGCTGACCCTTGACTCATCCGGCAACACCAGAGGGGGCCCGACTGGCGTCGGGCCCCCTCTGCGTTGGGCCGACATTCGGAGACTTGATCGAAATGTGCTGGGCCCTTCGACGCACCACAGCCCGAATCGGTGCCATCAGATGAATGTGATGTGCGTCACACAGGCTACTAACTCACCGTGACGACCGAGCGGCAACCCCACCAGTCACACTAACAACATCTTTACGATGATCTGCGGAAACGATCCACAAAACCCCGCAGGCACCGCGTGTGCGCTTCAGCCTCTTAAACATCACAGAACGATCACGCCCGACTTGTGCGCTCTTTTCCCGCCAAAGCGGCTTCCGGTTTTCAAGATCGGCACTGTATGTTCCTGGCTATCCCTTTACTGACGCATGGGACGCAAGAGGCGTTCCACGACAGCGCAAGGAGTTACCTTGAAGCGCATCCTCCTCCCGGCTGGTGGGGCCATCCTGGCCACCGGTCTGCTGGCTGCCGGCCTCGCTGGCACCGCCTCGGCCACCCCTGCTCCGACTGACGAGTACCTCGCCAAGAGCGCCGAGCAGGTCGCGGACATCATCAACTTCTGGACGAAGTCCGACAACGCTGCTCTCAAGTCGGCCACGGCCTACCACTGGGACTACAAGGAAGTTAAGAAGCTCGTCACCAAGGGCGGCTACACCGCCGACACCAAGCCGGGTGTCGTCGCGCCGATCGGTGAGGAGAAGAAGGTCGCGGCCAAGGTTCACAACGTGAACGTGCCGAAGACCATCGGTAAGGTCTTCTTCGAGGGCCGTGACGGCAAGCTGTACTGGTGCTCCGGCACCTCGATCCAGGCCAACTACAAGAACCTGGTTTCGACTGCCGGTCACTGCGTCTACGACATCGCCGGCAACGACGAGGTCGTCTCCCGCTGGGTCTTCGTCCCCGGTTACTACCAGGGCAAGGCTCCTTGGGGCATCTACGTCGGCAAGCAGGCCTTCACGCACTACGACCTGGCCGTGTACGAGGACTACGACCGCGACTACGCGTTCGTGACCGTGTACAACGGCATCGGTGGCACCGCCAACATCGAGAAGACGGTCACCGAGGACGAGTACAAGGCCTACAAGGGCGTCAAGTCCGCCGACAAGGTGGAGATCTCGAAGGCCGACTACGACAAGGGTCGCCTCGACCCGAAGACCGAGCACCTGTACTCCTCGGAGCTCGGCTCCGAGAAGGAGAAGACCGGCCCCGACTACCCCGGTGCGGTCGTCGAGCAGGTCGAGGTCACCAAGGACGCGTACACCGCGGCTGGCGTCGGCAAGGGCAACGGCAACAAGTTCGGTGAGCCGGTTGTCGAGGTCGTCACCGACAAGGAAGCCGAAGAGTACGCGAACAGCAAGAAGGGCATCAACGGCGCCAAGTACCCGGCCGAGGTTGCCAAGGACGCTGCCGGCAACTGGACCATCACGCACTACTACGTGCAGCAGTGGTACAAGCCGGGCAAGGAGACCAAGTACTTCAAGACGGTCTTCAAGATCCTGGTCCACGACTTCAAGGACCTGGGTCGCCTGGGCGACAACGTCGGTGGTCAGGGCTTCGCCTACAACCAGCCGACCGGTCAGGTCGTCCGCACCTGGGGCTACCCCTACGCTGAGCACCCCGACGGCTCCAAGCCGTACACCGGTGTGACGCCGAAGTGGTGCTACGGCAAGACCAGCGCCAAGCTCCAGGGCTCGGCCGCCAAGAAGATCGAGGAGCACCTGGCGCTGAAGTGCCCGGTGACCCCCGGTTACGACGGTGGCCCCTGGCTGCTCAAGTACAGCAACGCCAAGCGCCTCGGCTACGTGAACGGTGTCACCAGCACCTTCAACGACCAGGACGGCAACGACCGCGTGGACTACATCTCCAGCCCGTACTTCGACGGTGAGACCGCGACTGTCTACAAGGCTGCCGCGAACACCGCCTCGGGCGCGATGTTCCCGTTCCCCAAGCCGTAACACGCTTGACCTGAGTTGGGGGTCCAAACCTCGGCTCGCCTGCTTCACCCGAAGGGCTCGGCTTCTGCCGGGCCCTTCGGCCTTTTGTGGAGAAAACCCTCAGGAGAGATCCCTTACGGGAGTGATCAGAGGGTCGATAGGGTCTCAACACCCCTTTTGTTAACTCTGTGGAGCCTCCCGTTGAAGCGCCTGCTCATCCCCCTCGCGGCCGCCGGTCTGGCCGGCACCGCCCTCGCTGCTCCGGCCGCCGCCGCGCCGCACTGGGTCACCGACCCGCTGGCCCCCAAGCCCGCCGACGCCTACAGCACCGCCCTGTTCTGGCTGGACGCCAACGGCGCCGCGCTCAAGAAGGCCACCCAGTTCCACTGGGACAGCAAGGACGTCGCCAAGCTCGTCAGGGTCAGCGCGGACAAGCCCGATGACGGCAAGCCCGGCGTCGTCGCCCCCATCGGCGCCGCGACCACCGGCGGCAAGGTGAAGAACGTCAACCTGCCGAAGACGATTGGCAAGGTCTTCTTCGTCGACCGCAAGGGCGACTACCGCTGGTGCTCGGCCACCTCCATCCAGTCCAGGCACCGCAACCTGGTCGCGACCGCGGGCCACTGCGTGTACGAGCAGGGCCATGACGTGTTCGCCAAGTGGGTCTTCGTCCCCGGCTACCACCAGGGCAAGGCGCCCTACGGCGTCTTCTCCGGCGCCTACGCCTTCACCACCTACGACCTCGACACCTACGACGACTACGACGGCGACTTCGCCTTCGTCGCCGTCCACAACGGTTTTGAGCTGTCGGGCACCCGCTCGGTGAGCGCGGCCGAGTTCAAAGCCTGGGCCGGCGACAAGTGGATCAAGCCGCACGAGATCACCAAGGCCGAGTTCGACAAATGCCAGCTGAACCTCGGTGACTGCTGGTCGAAGGGCGAGGACACCGCGGCCGACAAGGTCGGGCCCGACTACCCCGGCGCGGTTGTCGAGAAGGTCGAGGTCGACAAGGAAGCCTACGGAGCCGCCCAGACCGGCAAGGGCAATGGCTTCAAATTCGGCGAGCCCGTGGTCGAGCAGGTCACCAAGGAGGAATACGACGCGTACAAGGGGTTGGGTGACAAGGACGTCGACAAGCTCGGCAACCACACCATCACCCACTACTACACCCAGCAGTGGATGAAGCCCGGCACCACGCGTAAGTACTTCGCGGCCGAGTACATCATCGGCGTCGCCAAGGACACCGGCAAGCTCGGTGACGCCGTGGGCGGTCAGGGCATGGCGTGGAACCAGCCGCTGAACCAGCCCGTCTTCGCCTTCGGCTATCCCGGCGACGAGCACCCCGACGGCAGCAAGCCGTACACCGGCGTCACCCCCAAGTACTGCTACGGCAAGACCGGCACGAAGTCCTACCAGATCAACACGGTCAGGGCGGAGACGCACCAGGTCCTCAAGTGCTCGATGACCGGCGGCGCGGACGGCGGCCCGTGGCTGCTGAAGTACAGCAACAGCAAGCGCCTCGGCTACGTCAACGGCGTGACCAGCGTGTTCATCGACCAGGACGGCAACGACCGGGTCGACATGATCAGCTCGCCGCTCTTCGACGGTGAGACCGCGGACGTCTACAACAAGGCGCAGTACGCGGAGACCAAGAGCATCATCGGCCCCAAGGGCGAGATGCTGAGCTGAGACCTCCGGGACGGCGGGCCCGGCTCGGAAAGGAACGAGCCGGCCCGCCGCACCGGCGCCGGGCTCCACGACGACCCAGTCCTGGAGGGCCGGCCCCAGCGAGCCGGACCCAGCGAGGGCCCGGACCCCGGGAACCGGGCCCAGAGAGCCGACCCCAGGAGAGCGGCCAGGCCCTGAGAGCCGACCCCAGAGGAGGGCCGGGCCCTGAGAGCCGGACGCAGAGGGCCGACTCCTGTGAGGGCCGGGACTCAGACGGCCCAGCCCTAGAAGGAGCTCAGTTCCGCGACCCGCTCGTTCAGCGTGACGACCGACGGCTCCGACCGGTACGGCTCCAGCCGCCGGCGAAGGTCCAACGCGTACGAGCGCGTCCGTACCGACTGCAGTTCGCCGGCCAGCCCCAGCGCCTCCGTCGCCGTCGTGCACGCCTCCTCCAGCTCGCCGCACTGCAGCAGCCCGGCCGACAGCAGCGAGAGGTTGAACATCCGCCCGCGCACGTACCGCCCGTCCATGTCCAGCGATCGGCGCGCGTACTGGACGGTCCGCGCCCCTTCCCCCAGATCCCGGTAGCAGTGGGCGAACTTGGCCGCCAGGTAGGCCTCGTCGAAGTACGCCAGCCAGGCCGGCTCCTCCCCCGGCGTCCGCCGGTCGAAGGCGCGCGAGGCCGCGGCGAGTGAGGCGGCGCACGACCGCTTGTCGCCGAGCCCGGCGTGCGCGTGGGCCTCGAGGACGTGGCAGGAGGACATGAGCGTGTGGATGCCGGAGCGCAGCGCGGACTGCTGGGCGGCGCGGGACAGGTCGAGGGCGTGGGCGGGCTGGCCCATGTAGAGGGCCTGGTGGCTCATCCCGGCCAGGATCTCGCCGCCGAGGCCGTCGTCGTCGGCGCCGCGGGCCATGCGGAGGGCCTGGATGAGGTAGCGCTGGGCGAGGCCGTGCTGTTCGAGGTCGTAGGCCATCCAGCCGGCCAGCCTGGTCAGTTCGGCGGCGGCGGAGGCCAGGCGCTTGCCGGTGCTCTCGCCGTACGAGCCGTCGCGCAGCAGCGGGGTGACCGCGGTGTCGAGGTACTTGACCACCGCCGAGCGGACCCTGCCGCCGCCGAACCTGTTGTCGAGCTCGCCGAAGGACCGGGTGACCTCGTGGATGGCGGAGATGTCGGCCGTTCCGACCCTGCGCCCGCCGGCCGCCGAGGGATGGGCTTCGGGCGGGAAGGTCAGCCAGCGGATGGCGCCGACCGCGCCCGCCGCGATCGCGAAGGTCGAGTCGACGAGGAACTTGCGCCGTTCGACGTCGGCCCGCCACAGAGCCGTCGCGGTCGCGACCCCCTCCTGCCACGTGTGCGTGAACTCCTGCCCGAGGTGGAGGGGCGTCGTGATGGCCGGCATGCCGAGGTCCTCCGGCGTGACCGGACGGCCGAGGCGCAACGCGAAGATCTCCGCCAGCAGGCCGGGGACGGGGTCGCGTGGCCGTTGCCCGCCGATCCAGCGAAGGACGGAGCTGTGGTCGTATTTCAGTCCGGGCGTGCCGCGGGCCGCCCCCACATCGTTGAGCCTGCGGGCGAGCCCTTTGTGGGAGAAGCCCGCTTCGGCGATGAGCGCCTTGAGCAGCCGGTTGGCCTCACGTTCCATGGGCCCCCTCGGCGGAGAGTCACACACGTCATTACAGAGCGCTCTAGTTGTAGCACGGAACGTAACGCCAATATCGCCGTTCCCAAAAGGAACAGCAAACTTTCTTGGGAGTAAACCCACGTGACAAGCCCCCGGCGCCGGGGGCTTGGCTGCCGTCAGAGCCTGGCCACGCCGTCCTCACGCGCCTGGGCGGCCACGGCCGCGATGACGGCCGGAGCGACCCGCGGGTCGAACGGGCTCGGGATGACGTAGTCCTCCCGCAGCGCGTCGCCGACCACGTCCGCGAGGGCCGCGGCCGCCGCCACCTTCATGTTCTCCGTGATGGTGGTCGCGCGGACGTCCAGCGCGCCCCTGAACACCCCGGGGAAGGCGAGCACGTTGTTGATCTGGTTGGGGAAGTCGGAGCGTCCGGTCGCCACCACCCGCGCGTGGCGGCCGGCGACCGACGGGTGCACCTCGGGCGTCGGGTTGGACAGCGCGAACACGATGGAGTCGGCCGCCATGGAGGCGATGGCCTCCTCCGACACCGTCGAGCCCGACAGGCCGACGAACACGTCCGCGCCGGCCAGGGCCTCCTCGGTCGAGCCGGTGCGGCCGGCCTTGTTGGTGTCGGCCGCCAGGGCCTGCTTGAAGGGGTTCAGGTGGGAACGGCCCGCGTAGATCAGGCCTCGAGAGTCGGACACCGCGATGTCGCCGATGCCCGCGTTGAGCAGCATGCGCGTGACGGCGACGCCGGAGGCGCCGGCACCGGCCACGACGGCGCGCAGCGCGCTCAGCGGACGGCCCGTCAGCCGGGCGGCGTTCTGGAGCGCGGCCGTGACGACGATGGCCGTGCCGTGCTGGTCGTCGTGGAAGACCGGGATGTCGAGCATGGCGCGCAGCCGCTCCTCGACCTCGAAGCAGCGAGGGGCGCTGATGTCCTCGAGGTTGATGCCGCCGAAGGACGGCGCGAGCCTGGCGACGGTCTCGACGAGGGCGTCGACCGAGGTGCAGTCGAGGCAGATGGGCACCGCGTCGACCCCGCCGAACTCCTTGAACAGCAGCGCCTTGCCCTCCATGACGGGCATGGCGGCCGCGGGCCCGATGTCGCCGAGCCCGAGGACGGCGGTGCCGTCGGAGACGACCGCGACGACGTTGGACACCCAGGTGTAGTCCATGGCGAGCTCGGGGGACTCGGCGATGGCCGTGCAGACCTTGGCCACCCCCGGCGTGTAGGCGAGGGACAGGTCGTCCGCGTCGCGGACGGGGATGGTGGAGCGGACCTCGAGCTTGCCCCCGCGGTGCAGGGCGAAAGCCGGATCCAGGTCGAGGGATTCGAGAGATGCAGAAGCGGGCGTGACAGCCACAGCGACCCCAGTAGTCATCGGAATGGACACGAACCAGACGCCGCACGAGAGGTGTGAAGCAGCAGGCGTCTTCGTGAGGGGGTACGGGGGTCACCCGTTTTTTGATTCTGCCACATACTGAGACGCGCGCATGTGTAAGGAGTGTTAACAGGTTGGATCTGACCTCATACGCGGAGTTGGCCGTCCTTCTGGTCAACGGCGAGCTTCCTGATGAGAACGGCCTGCGCGAGGAGCTCACGTCCGTCTTCGCGCTCGCCGACGCGGGGAAGCACGAGGAGGCGGTCGGGCTGCTCAACGCTTTGCTCGCGCGGCACCCCGTCCATCCGCACATCTCCGCCCACGACGGGCAGGGCTGGCATCTCCACCTGGCGGAGGGCGGCCTGGTGATGGGTCTGGCCGCCGTCGTGACCGACCTGGGCGTCGACCGGCTGGGCGTGTGCAGGGCGGCGCGGTGCGCGAACGTGTTCGTCGACACCTCGTCCAACCGTTCGCGCCGCTACTGCTCCGAGCGCTGCGCCAGCAGGGCGAACGTGGCCGCCTATCGCGCCCGCCGCAGGAACGCCCCCTGACCCACCCGAGGGGCCGACTACCGAGCGCGGCGCAGGAACGCCCCTGCCCCGAGGGGCCGCCTACCGAGCGCGGCGCAGGAGCGGCCAGTAGCGGAGGACGACGCGGCCCACGATGTCGTCGACGGGGCCGAAGTCCCAGCTGTCCTTGCGTCCCGAGGCGCGCTGGTTGTCGCTCTCCAGCCACCACCCGTCCGCGCCACGCCACTGGGCCCGTTTGACGATCAGCTGTGACGGGTCTCCGGGCAACCTGGCGACGACCAGGTCGCCGGGGTGCACGGCGGCGCCGCGCCGTACCAGCAGCCAGTCTCCGGGCCGGAGCGCCGGCCGCATGGAGTCTCCTTCGACACGCACCCTCATGGGCTGGTGATCTCCCTACGCGATGGAATCCTCCCGTGCGTCAACGTAGCCGCCCGGACTGCCCGGCGTCATCGCGGGAGTGCTACCGATTCCGCTACGACGAGACGCCGGAAGGGCGATCGGTGAGGGGCCTTTTCGCTCACCGGCGCGTGCAGAGCGGCCCCTGATACAAGGGCGATCGGGCAGACCCGAGTAAGGTCAGTAACCGGACCAAGCTGATACAGCATCAAGGAAGGACTTTCTGATGCTCGCACGACTGATGCGACCCAAGCACGTCGCTTCGGCGCACTGCGATCTCCCTTGCGGCGTCTACGACCCTGCCCAGGCCCGTATCGAGGCCGAGTCGGTCAAGGCGATCATGGAGAAGTACGCGGCCAACGAGGACCCGGTCTTCCGCGCTCGCGCCCTCACCATCAAGGAGGAGCGCGCCGAGCTCGTCAAGCACCACCTGTGGGTCCTGTGGACCGACTACTTCAAGCCCCCGCACCTGGAGACCTACCCGCAGCTGCACCAGCTGTTCTGGGAGGCCACCAAGCTCGCCGGCGCCGCCGGCGGCAAGGGCACGGTCGACGTGGACAAGGCCGACGAGCTCCTCGGCAAGATCGACGAGATCGCCAAGATCTTCTGGGAGACGAAGGCGGCCTGAACAGCGCCGAAGGGCCCCGCACCTGCGGGGCCTTTTTCGTTGGTTGGCGCGTCTGAGGACACCAATCGCCTCCAGGTGGCGGTAAGTTGCAGAGAGCGTCCTATACGCGAGGAGGAACGTGACCGAGGACACCGAGGCGCGCGTGATCCGTGATGTGGTGAGCGTCAGGCTGCCCGCCGCGAGCGCGTACTTGTCCGTGCTGCGCACGGCCACTGCCGGCCTGGCCGCACGGCTTGACTTCACGCTCGACGAGATCGAGGACCTGCGCATCGCCGTCGACGAGGCCTGCGCCATGTTGCTGAACGAGGCCGTGCCTGGCACCGACCTGACGGCCGAATTCGAGCTGACCGGGCAGGAGATGCAGGTCAGAGTAGAGGTCGCGACCGTGGGCAGCTCGGCGCCGAAGCGCGATGACTTCGCGTGGATGGTGCTGACCGCCCTGGCCGACGACGTCGACGCGGTGACCGATTCCCCCGACCGTATGGCGATCGTCCTGCGTAAGCGCCGAGGCGCGGCGAGGCCGGCGTGACGGAAAGGACTGGAGCCATGGCCGCCAGCGACCACGCCGTGCCCGACAGGGTGCGCGCCCGCATGCTCTTCGCCGAGCTGGCCGAGCTGGGCCCCGACGATCCGCGCCGGCAGCGCATCAGGGACGAGCTGGTCGAGCTTCATCTCCCCCTGGTGGAATACCTGGCCCGTCGCTTCCGCAACAGGGGCGAGTGGCTCGACGACCTGACCCAGGTCGCCACCATCGGCCTGATCAAGTCGATCGACAGGTTCGATCTGGCGCGCGGGGTGGAGTTCTCCACGTACGCGACCCCGACGATCGTCGGCGAGATCAAGCGTCACTTCCGCGACAAGGGCTGGGCGGTGCGGGTGCCGCGCCGGCTCCAGGAGCTCAAGCTGTCGCTGACCAAGGCGATAAGCGAGCTGTCGCAGCGGGAGGGGCGCGCGCCGACGGTGGCCGAGCTGGCCGCCTACCTGAAGATGACCGAGGAGGAGGTGCTCGAGGGCCTGGAGTCGGCCAACGCCTACTCCACCGTCTCGCTCGACGCCCCCGACTCGGGCGACGACGACGCGCCGGCGGTGTCCGACTCTCTGGGCATCGTGGACGAGTCGCTCGAGGGCGTCGAGTACCGCGAGTCGCTCAAGCCGTTGCTGGAGCGGCTGCCCCCGCGTGAGAAGCGCATCCTGCTGCTGCGGTTCTTCGGCAACATGACGCAGTCGCAGATCGCCACCGAGCTCGGGATCTCGCAGATGCACGTCTCGCGCCTGCTGGCACGCACGCTCGCGCAGCTGCGCGAGGGCCTGACGGCCGAAGACTAGTCGCCGTACAACGCCTTCGTGGTCGGCGGCGCGAGCAGCGTGGCCAGTCCCGCGATGGCGACGACCAGCAGCGGTACGCCGATGGCGGGCTGGCCCGACTGGATCACCGTCACCGACACGGGGATCATGAAGATCTGGGTCAGCACGCCGGGCGCCCGCCCCCAGCGCTCGGCCCTGAGCAGTCCGCCCCATGCCACCCAGATCAGCCCGGCGCCGATGAGCAGCCCGAAGGCGGCCTCGGCGACGCCCGCGAGGGTCTCGGTCGCCTGGCCCGTGAGCGTGCCGACCGCCGCGTAGACCCCGAGCCCGAGCGCCACCAGCCCTTCGAGCGCCACGATCACGGCCGCCACCACCAAACTCCAAGGGCGCATGGTTCTGTTTCTCTCCGTACGGCAAGCGGGGTCAAGGCCAAGGCGGTCACCGGTGACCGGCCGTCTTCCACGCTACTCCAGCAGGACTTCGGCCGGCCGCCGTCACGTCGGCCCGCGGGCCGGAACGGGCCCGACCCATCATCCCGTCCTGGTCCGCCGGTCTCCCAACCGGCCACCCGACGACCCCCCGAAAGCCCATCAAAGCGATATGTAGCCCACTCATTGCCCTTATCCGGACAAGACGGACATCGATCATTGGCTACGCTGGCCGTATGCGCGCGATGCTCCTGGTCAACCCCAAGGCCACGACGACGAACCACCGCACGCGTGACGTGCTCATCCGCGCGCTCAGCGCGGCCGTCGACCTGACCGTCGAGGAGACCGGGTATCGAGGCCACGCCGCCGCGCTGGCCGGCACCGCGCACGCCAAGGGCTACGACGCCGTCGCGGTGCTCGGCGGCGACGGCACGGTCAACGAGGCGGTCAACGGCCTGCTCGAGGGCGAGGGTCACGACCAGGCCGAGCGCCCGTCGCTCATGGTGATCCCGGGAGGCAGCGCCAACGTCTTCGCCCGCGCGCTCGGCCTGCCCAACGACCCGGTCGAGGCCACCGGCGCGGTCCTGGAGGCACTGCGGGAGGGACGCCGGAGGTCGGTGGGTTTGGGCCAGGCCCTCTGGGAGGACGAGAGCCGCTACTTCACCTTCTGCTCGGGGCTCGGCTACGACGCCGAGGTGGTGCGCGCGGTCGAGGGCCTGCGCGGGGCGGGCCGCAAGGCGACCCCCGCACGCTACGTGATCACCGCGCTGCGCCACTACCTGTCCACGGACAAGCGGCATCCCGCGATGACCGTCAAGGGCCCGGGCATCCCGACCGCCGAGGGCGTCTTCATGGCGATCATCTGCAACACCTCGCCGTGGACCTACGTCGGTCCCCGCCCGGTCTCGCCGACGCCGTGGGCGAGTTTCGAGACCGGGATCGACCTGCTGGGACTCCAGCGGATGGGGCTGCCGTCGGTGGTCGGGATCATCCACCAGATCCTCACGGAACGTGACAGCCTTCCGCACGGCAGGCACCTGGTCCAGCTCCACGACGAGCCGGAGTTCACGATCTCCGCGGAGCGTCCTGTCGCCTTCCAGCTCGATGGTGACTACCTGGGGGAACGCGAGTCCGTAACGTTCCGGTCTATCCCGAACGCATTACACGTGCTGGTCTAGCTGGTTACATTCGGTCATTGTGTGATGCATCCGACATCCATATCCCCCAAAACTTCGCCCCAAACCTCTTGCGTGCACTCTGCGTGGCTGGAAGTCTCAGCAGTAGTCGGAACGTAGGACCTTTAACCCATCCAAGGGTCCTACCCCGAGACGGCGCGACCTCCCCCGGGTCCCACCAGGATTCGGGTAAAGGTTCGCGCTAGTTAGTGAAAGTCTTCACAAAGTAGACCGCACGGAGTCGGCGATCGGCGGACTCCATCTACGAAGGAGTGGACGCATGGACTGGCGCCACCGAGCTGCCTGCCGTGACGTGGACCCCGAGCTGTTCTTCCCGATCGGCAACACGGGCCCGGCCCTGATGCAGATCGAGGAGGCCAAGCAGGTGTGCCGTTCCTGCTCGGCCGTCGACGCCTGCCTGAAGTGGGCCCTGGAATCCGGACAGGACGCCGGTGTGTGGGGCGGCCTCAGCGAGGACGAGCGCCGCGCCCTCAAGCGCCGCACCGCCCGCGCCCGCGCTCGCGCGTCCGCCTGACCTTCGAACCACCCGTCTCCCCTGACGCCTGGCGCGTGAGACTTTCCCGCCAGGCCCGCGGCCCCGAGGGGTCGCGGTATCCGAGACCCGAGTCCGCGCCCCGCACGACGGGCGCGGACTGAGGTCCTTCCTGGCCCGGTGCCCTCCGGCGGGCGAGCGCACCGCGCCCCCGCGAGTGTGCCCGAGCGCCCGGAGTCTCCAGCAACGCCCTGGCGGGAGCACGAACCCGCAGTCCCCAGCAACGCCCCGGCCGGAGCGCGAACCCGCACTCTCCCGCGACGCCACAGGCCGGAGCACGACCGCCCGCAGCCTCCCGCGACGAGACCCCGGCAGGTGCACGACCACCCGCAGCCTCCCGGCAGGTGCACGACCGCCCGCAGCCTCCCGCGACGAGACCCCCGAGTTGGTGCACGACCGCCGGGATGCCGGGCAGCCGACGTCACGAGGACGGCAGCGGGATCGACAGCGTGACCTCGGTCCCCCCGCCCTGACGCGGTTCGATCGCCAGCTTGCCCGACAGCTCCCCCTCCACCAGGGTCCGCACGATCTGCAGGCCGAGGCTGGTCGAGCTGTCCAGGTCGAAGTCCTCCGGCAGCCCCGTGCCGTCGTCCCACACCACGACGTGCAGCCGCTCGCCCCCTGCCGACACGACCACCTGCAGCCGCCGGGGCCGGCCGTGCTGGAGGGCGTTCTGGAGCAGCTCGGTCAGCGCCATCGCCAGCGGCGTGGCGATGAGCGAGGGCAGCACCCCGAAGGTGCCGACCCTGCGCGGTGTCACCGCCGCCTCGGCGGCCGACACCTCGCCGGCCATCGCGATGACCCTGTCGGCGATCTCGTCGAAGTCGACGAACTCCTCAGGCGCCATCGACAGCGTCTCGTGGACGATGGCGATCGAGCCGACCCGCCGTACCGCCTCCTCCAGCGCCTCGCGGCCCTCGGGGAGCTGCAGGCGGCGCGCCTGCAGGCGCAGCAGCGCCGCGACGGTCTGCAGGTTGTTCTTGACGCGGTGGTGGATCTCGCGGATCGTCGCGTCCTTGGTCATGAGCTCGCGCTCGCGCCGCCGCAGCTCGGTGACGTCGCGGATGAGCACCAGGGCGCCGATGCGGCCGCCGCCGACGATCAGCGGGATGGCCCGCAGCTGGACGATCGTGCCGCCCGATTCGACCTCGGTCTCCTTGGCCGCGCGACCGCTGGCCACGATCATCAGGTCTTCGTTGATCGGCTCGTCGCTGTAGCACAGCGCCGCCGTCAGCCGGCCGAGCTCGGCGCCCACCAGGTCGGCGTGCAGGCCCAGGCGGCGGTAGGCCGACAGCGCGTTCGGCGAGGCGTAGGTGACCCGGCCCGCGCGGTCGAGCCGCAGCAGGCCGTCGCCGACGCGGGGGGAACGGACGAGGATCGGCTCCTCGCCGGAGAACGGGAAGCGGCCCTCCGCCACCATCTGGGCCAGGTCGGAGGCGCTCTGCAGGTAGGTGAGCTCCAGGCGCGAAGGGGTGCGGGCCGACGACAGGTTCGTGGAGCGCTGGATCACGCCGAGGAAGCGGCCCTCGCCGCCGGGCATGGCCCGCCGTACCGGGATGGTCTCCTCGCGGACCGGCACGCCGGTGGACCAGTCGGGGTCGCCCTCGCGGCAGATGCGCCGCTCGTTCCACGCGGTGTCGATCAGGCCGCGCTCGCCCTTGGCCACGATGGTGCCGACGATGTCGTCGTGGTAGACCGTGGGGCCGGTGGTCGGCCGCATCTGCGCGATGGCGATCCAGCCGCTGTCGCCGAGCGGCTGGCCCGGCTCGTCCGCGCGCGCCTCACCGGAGCCCGCGCGCCCTTCACCGGAGCCCGCGCGCGCCTCACCGGAGCCCGCGCGGTCGAGCAGCGGGGCCCACAGGATGAGGTCGGCGAACGACAGGTCGGCGAGCAGCTGCCAGTCGGAGACCAGCGAGTGCAGCCAGTCGAGGTCCGCCGCGTCGAGAGCGGTGTGGCGGACGACGAGGTCGCTGAGAGTCGGCACGAGTGCATCATGCGTGCTTTCGGCCACAACAACCAACTCGCCCCGGGCAAAGTGCAGTTGGTGCTGTTTCGGGGCATCTCAAATTGTGAGAACCATCACACCGCGGAGCCCAGGAAAGTGTTCGAGGCCTTGATCCGGCGTGCCACAGCAGAGGCGGTTGTCACCGCACGCTTGGCCACGGATATCCTTCACAATCAGCCCGAGCTGCCCATACGTGCGCGTGCGAAGGCCGAACTGTTCCGGGTGCCCGCAAGCCCCTCTTGCTTGTGGTTGACCACTCGGGCCAATCTGAGTTCCGATGATCTCGCGGTGATCAGACACGCCCTCACCGCCGTGGCTGGAGTGAAGGTGAGCGCGTGACAGAAGAGTCCCCTCGCGTACCCAAGTACTACGACGTCAAACGGAGTCTGCTGGAGCTCACCAAGAGCCTCACGCCGGGCAGTTCGCTGCCGCCCGAGCGGACGCTGGCCGTGCGCTTCGAGACCTCCCGCACGACGGTCCGCCAGGCGCTGACCGAGCTGGTGGTGGAAGGCAGGCTGGTACGCATCCAGGGCAAGGGCACCTTCGTCGCCCAGCCGAAGGTGGCCCAGGTGCTGCAGCTCACCTCCTACATCGGCGACCTGCGCACCGCGGGGCTGGAACCGGACACGAAGATCCTGGACATCAGCTACATCACCGCCGACGAGGCGCTGGCCAGGCGGCTGGCGATCAACCCGGGCGGCCGGGTGCTGCGCATCCACCGGCTCCGCCTGGCCAACGGCGAACCGGTCTCCATCGACACCACCCACCTGTCGGCGCGCCGCTTCCCCAGGCTGCGGCGGGAGCTCGAGGTGCACTCGTCGCTGTACGAGACGCTGCACAACGCCTACAACGTGCGGCTGACAGACGCCGAGGAGGTCATCGAGACCGTCCTGGCGACGCCGTACGACGCGCAGATGCTGGGCGTCGACGTGGGCCTGCCGATGCTGCTGCTGACCAGGCACGCCTTCGACGCCGACGGCAACCCGGTGGAGTGGGCCCAGTCCCTCTACCGCGGCGACCGCTACAAGTTCGTCACCCGCCTGCGCCGCCCCTGAAAGGCGAGGTCTCTCCTCCGGCCCTCCCCGGGGGCTCCCGCTCCCTCTCGGCGCCCCGGCACGTGGGCGAGGTGTCACCGGCGTCTCAGGTCGCCTCGCCGTGCGGCGGGGCGGCGATGGTGCTCGCGGGTGTGCGGAGGCCGCGCGGGCAGCGACCGCGACCTGGCCTGTCATGCGTGGCGCCGGTCGCCGGAGTGGGGCCGCGGTCAGCATGTCGTGGATCCCGGCCCGGGGTGCGGTGGCGAGGGTGTCCGATGCCGCTGTCGCGGACGGGCCCCCTCGCCCCCGGACCTAGCAGGCCGCCTCCGGCAGCCAGCAGACCTTGCCCGCCATCTCCCTGGCGTCCTTCAGCAGCGTCCCGAACTCCTTCATGGGCAGCGAGGGAGTCGGCCACGCCGTCTCGGTGTAGACCATGACCGCCGCGCCCCTGCGGACCGCGACCTGCCTGAGCCCGCCCTCCCAGTACCTGGCCCCCACCCTGATGGCCTCGTCGCCGAGCTTGAGCGACTTGCTGTAGTAGGTGATCCGCTCGATGCCGGCGCCCCGCGAGGCGCACGTCTTCAGCTCGGCGCGCATCGCGTCCATGGCCGCGCGGGCGCCCGCCTCGTCCCGGTAGAGCGCCAGCTGCTCGCCGCCGAGGTCGATCTCCTGATGCCGGTAGATCGTCCTGGCCGCCACGCGCCCCTTCTCGACGCCCCCGCGCCTGTTCCAGTAGCTGTCGTGGCAGGCGTCGACCATGAGCGGCATCGAGGGCCGGTCCGACACCTCCCAGATGTCCCAGCCGCTCGACCGGTTCTCCCACAGCAGGAAGTCCTTCGGCAGCGTCGCCCCCGTGCTTCCCAGCAGCATGCTCGCGGCGGTCATGACCGCCGCCCCCGTCATCATCCCCATGCCTGGTAGACGCGGGGGTCACGACGGAAGTTCGCGACCAACAGGTATCAGGACCGTCACCCGGGAAACGGGCGGCGATGGCTAGATTGGGGCGATGCGAGAGATCGACACCAGCGTGCCGCACTCGGCCAGGATCTGGAACTACTGGCTCGGCGGCAAGGACAACTACGAGGTCGACAGGGCCGCCGGCGACGAGTTCCTGAAGATCTTCCCCGGCATGGCGGCGGGCGCCCGGGCGTCACGGGCGTTCCTGGGGCGGACGATCACCTGGCTGGCGGCCGAGGCCGGGATCCGGCAGTTCCTCGACATCGGCACCGGATTGCCCACCGCGGACAACACCCATCAGATCGCCCAGCGCATCGCGCCCGAGTCCCGCGTCGTCTACGTCGACAACGACCCGCTCGTCCTGGCCCACGCCCGCGCGTTGCTGACCGGCACGCCGGAGGGCGCCACCGACTACATCGACGCCGACGTACGCGACCCCGACACGATCCTCACGGGCGCCGCCAAGACGCTCGACTTCGGCACGCCGATCGCGCTCAACCTGAGCGGGATCATGGGTCACGTGGTCGACGACGAGGCGGCGCTGTCCATCGTCCGCAGGCTGCTCGACGCCCTTCCCTCCGGCAGCTATCTGGCGCTCAACGACGGCAGCAACGTGCACAGCGCGGCCAACAGGCAGGCCCACCAGCAGTACAACGAGAGCGGGGCGCTGCCGTACATCCAGCGCAGTCCCGAGCAGATCGCCCGGTTCTTCAACGGGCTGGAGCTGGTGGAGCCGGGGCTGGTGTCGGTGTCGAGGTGGCGTCCGGAGGGGATCACGCCGCCGGAGGTCGACGGATACGGCGCGGTCGGTCGTAAGCCCTGACCCAAGGGGCTGTTGTGGAACCTGTTTGGAACGGTGAGCGGCTGGTAGGTTCCCGGCCATGGAGTCTGCGAAGCACGCCGGCGACGCCGCAGTCGCCGTCGCCAAGGCCTACGGCATCGAGACCATGTTCACCCTGTCCGGCGGGCACGTCTTCCCCCTCTACGACGGCGCCGTGCACGAGGAGATGCGCATCCTCGACGTCAGGCACGAGCAGAGCGCCGTGTTCGCCGCCGAGGCGACGGCCAGGCTGACCAGGAAGCCCGGCCTCGCCGTCCTGACCGCGGGGCCCGGCATCACCAACGGCGTCAGCGGCGTCGCCACCGCGCACTTCAACGGTTCGCCCGTCGTGGTCATGGGCGGCCGGGCGCCGCAGTCGCGCTGGGGCAGCGGGGCGCTGCAGGAGATGGACCATCCTCCGCTGCTCGAGCCGATCACCAAGCTGTCCTTCACCGCCACCGCGGCCGACTCGATCGGCCAGGACGTCGAGCTCGCCTTCCGCACGGCCATCGCCCCGCACCGGGGGCCGGTGTTCATCGACTTCTTCATGGACCACCTGTTCTCGCCCTCGCCGATGCACCAGGCCGAGACCCAGACGCCCTCCCCGCTCGAGCCCGATCCTGACGCGATCGCCCGCGTCGCGGCCCTGCTGGCCGAGGCCGAACGCCCCGTGGTGGTGCTCGGCTCCGACGTGTGGATGGACCGCGCCGAGGAGGCCGCCCGCGACTTCGTGGAGGCGTGGCGGCTGCCCGTCATCCCCAACGGCCAGGGCCGCGGCATCCTGCCCGCGGGGCACGAACTGCTGGTCACCCGCGCCCGCGGGCTGGCCTTCGGCCAGGCCGACCTGGTGGTCGTGATCGGCACGCCGCTCGACTTCCGCCTCGGCTACGGCTGGTTCGGCGGCAAGGAGGGCGCCCCGCTGGCCCGCGTCGTCCACCTCGCCGACGCGCCGTCACAGCTGGCCACCCACATGCAGCCCGCCGCCTCGGCCGCCGGCGACCTGTCGCTGGTGTTCTGGAGCCTCGGTACGGCATGCGGCGACGCGGGCGTGAAGCCCTCGCGCTACTCCTCCTGGCTCGACACGCTCTCCCAGGCGGCCGCCAAGGCCATCGCCGGTGACGCCGACCTGCTGGCGGCCTCCGCCGACCCGATCCATCCCATGCGCATCTACGGCGAGCTGGCCAAGGTGCTCGACGACGACGCGGTGGTGATCGGCGACGGCGGCGACTTCGTCTCCTACGCGGGCAAGTACGTCGAGCCCCGCCGGCCGGGCAACTGGCTCGACCCCGGCCCCTACGGCTGCCTCGGCACGGGCCTCGGCTACTCCATCGCCGCCCGCCTGGCCCGCCCCTCCTCGCAGGTGGTGCTGCTGCTCGGCGACGGCGCCGCGGGCTTCTCGCTGATGGACGTCGACACCCTGGTCAGGCACCGGCTGCCGGTCGTCATGGTGTGCGGCAACAACGGCATGTGGGGCCTGGAGAAGCACCCCATGCAGCTGCTGTACGGCTACGACGTGGCCGCCGAGTTGCGCCCCGAGACGCGCTACGACCAGGTGGTGACCGCGCTCGGCGGCGGCGGGGAGCTGGTGACCAAGCCGTCGGAGATCGGGCCCGCGCTGCGGCGGGCGTTCGACTCCGGCGTGCCGTACCTGGTGAACATCGCCACCGACCCGCAGGTCGCCTACCCCCGCAACACCACGGGGGTCTGAACGGCTACGGCTTGGCGCTGCCCGTCGGGGAGGGCGAGCCGCCGCTGGGCGTCGGGGACGGCGACGGCGACGGGCTGGGCGACTTGCCTGGCGGGCACTGGTCGCTCACCGTCGACACCGTCACCGTCATGCCCTTGGCCAGCGGCTTGTCGGCCGCGGGCACCTGTGCCGACACCTTCGGGCAACTCTCCGGCTCCATGACCATGACGGCCTTGACCCGGATCTTGTAGCCCGCCTTCTGCAGCTTCACGGTGGCCTGGTCGACGAACAGGTCGACGACGTCCGGCACCAGCGGCTGCTTCTGATGGGTCGGCGTGGGCGAGCCGGTGGACGTGACCGTCGGCTTCCTCGTCGGCGGCTGCGTGGTGGGCGGCCTGGTGGGCTCCTCCTCGGTCGGCTCGGGCTCCTCGGACGGCTCGGGCTGGTCGGTGGGTTCGGTCGACTTCGGCGGCTTGGGCTTGATCGCCTTCGTCTTGCCGCCGACCGCGACGGGCGAGGTGACCACGGGGGCCGGCTCCGGCCCGTCCATGCCGGTGAGCGCGACGGCGCCCGCGCCGACGCCCAGCACCGCCACCGCGGCGATGCCCGCCACGAGCACGCCCCTGCCGCCACCGGCCTTGGCGGCCCTGCGGGCGCCGCGCCGCGGGCCCTGGGTGGCGACCGTGGACTGGTCGGGCGGCGGGATGGCGCCCGTGGCCGGAGAGGGCGTGGCCGGCGCGCCCTGGTGGGCCGCCGGCAGGTCGGTCAGCGACGGCTGAGGCGGAGAGACGGGCGGCGCGGCGTGCGGCGCCCGCACGGCCTGCCGGGCCGCCGCCGCCATGGCCGCGCCGCTGGGCCAGCGTCGCGCGGGGTCCTTCGACAGCGCCCGCTCCACCACCGACCGCACCGCGGGCGGGATGTCGGCGGGCAGCGGCGGCGGCGCCTCGCGGATGTGCTTGAGCGCGATCGTGACGGGGCTGTCGCCGTCGAACGGGCGTATTCCCGCCAGGCACTCGTAGGCCACCACGCCGAGCGCGTAGATGTCGACCGCGGGCGTGACCGGCGCGCCCTCCGCCTGCTCGGGCGCGCAGTAGGCGGCGGTGCCCAGCACCATGCCGGCGTCGGTGAGCCGGTTGGCCACGTCCTGGCGGGCGATGCCGAAGTCGGTCAGGACCAGCGTGCCGTCGCGCTGCACCATCAGGTTGCCGGGCTTGACGTCGCGGTGCACGATGCCCTGGTCATGTACGGCCTGCAGCGCCCCCGCCGCCTGGGCGATGAGCTCCATGGCCTGGTCGGGCGCGATGCGCCCCAGGCGCTGCAGTAAACGGTCGAGCGGCTCGCCGTCGACGAACTTCATCACCAGGTAGACGGTCGCCCCCGCACCCGCCACCTGGTGAACCCCGTAGTCGTAGACGTCGACCACACCGGAATGGTTGATCGTCGCCATCGCCCTCGCCTCGCCCTGGAAGCGAGCGACGAATCCCGGGTCGTCCGTGCGGCCTGGAAGCAGCACCTTGACGGCGACGGTGCGGGCGAGGACGATGTCCTCTCCACGCCATACCTCACCCATGCCGCCGGCGCCGATGCGGGTGTCCAGACGATATCGCCCCGCAAGCGTCGTCCCTTGGGCCACCATGTCTCCCCCGTTACCCCCTGTCGTCTTCAACCTCTCCGACCCCAGGGTTCTCCAACAAAGCGGATTTGTATCGCGGCGAGGTAACGCAGAGGTCACGGAATTCTGAGAAGTGTACGGCTTGTACCAATACGTCACCACAAGATTGCCGCAAGCTGTACAAACCTATCCTGGTGCCTGGTGAGGCTTTCTGTCTGTCCGGTGCCCGAGATGTGATCTCAGTAGGCTGGCCGCATGACACTCGCCCCGGGGCTCCACGCGTCGCTGCTCATCATGGTCGAGAGGGAGGACCTCGCCACCAAGATCGGCAGCGGTGACGTGCCCGTGCTGGCCACCCCGAGGCTGCTGGCGCTGGCGGAGATGGCGACCGTCCAGGCCGTCAGGGACCACCTCGGGGCAGGACAGACCTCCGTCGGCACCCGGGTCGAACTCCACCACCTGGCCGCCAGCCCCGTCGGCGCCCACGTCGAGATCGGCGCCGAACTGACCGCGGTGGACGGCAGGCGCCTGGTGTTCACGTTCACCGCCCGCGAACGCGCCCGGGTGGTGGGCACGGGCACGATCGAGCGGACGGTGGTCGACAGGGAGAAGTTCCTCGGCCGGCTCAACCCCGAAGGGACGACGTCCGGCTAGTCGATGACGGCGATCAGGTCGCCCGCCTGCACCACGTCGCCCTCGGCCACCTTCAGCCGCGTGACCACACCGTCGTCCTCGGCGAGCACCGGGATCTCCATCTTCATGGACTCGAGGATGACGAGCGTGTCGCCCTCCACGACCGTGTCGCCCTCGGCGACGACGACCTGCCACACGTTCGCCACCATCTCGGCGCGCACCTCAGCCACGCGGACTCCCCTCTTGCATGCTTGCAACTCTGTCACGGTCACCGGGCGCGCGGACGCCAGGCCGGCGTCGTGGTCGCCGCCGACGCGGGCTCAGAGCCGGTGCACAGGGGCGAGCCGGTCCACCACGCGCGCCATCGCCTCGATCACCTCGGGGTCGTACTCGCCGCCGATGCCGAGCCTGAGCCGTTCTAAAGCGGCCCCCGCCCGGTCGCGGTCGGTGGATCCGCCGACGAGGTCGTCGTAGGCGTTGGCGGCCTTGATGATACGGCTGGCCCGCGGCGGATCCTCGGCGATCGAATCGCACTGCCGCCTGACCAGATCGGCCACCCGGTCGAGCACGCCGGTCTGCCTGATCACCTCGGCGCCCAGCTCGGCGATGCGCCGGGCCTGCGCCGGATCGGTGAGCACGGTGGCCCCGCCCGGGATGGGGTCGCGCAGCGACAGCTGCCCGATGTCGTGCATCAGCGCCGCGTACTCCAGCTCCAGCAGCTCGGGCTCGGCCATGCCGAGCTCCCTGCCGATCGCCACCGCCAGCCTGCTCACCCGGCGCGAGTGGCCGGGCTCGACGTACCCGCCGACCTCGGTGACCCTCGACAGCGCCCGCACGGTCTGCAGGTAGGTGGCCCTGATGCCGGCGTACTTGCGAAAGGCCACCTGGGTGACCAGCAGGGGCGCGGCGAACACCAGCAGCGCCATGAGGTCCATGCTGTGGCAGGCGAGGGCGAGCAGCACCCCGGAGGCGGCCACGGCGGCGCCCAGCGGGAAGGCCATCCTGAACTCGTCCCTGACGGCGACCTTGAACGCGGTGCGCACCTGCTCGGCCCTCAGCATGGCCGCGATCAGCACGTCGGCCAGGAGAGTGATCGCGATCAGCACCACCATCACCATGAGCGCGGGCCACCAGGTCTCGGTCGGCTCCTGGGTGAGGGTGTAGAGGGCGGGCGCGAGCGGCCGGAAGGCGAAGGCGAGGAGCGCGCCGGTGAGCAGCCGTCTGGCCATCGCGTCCAGCCGGGGCGGGCGGCCCACCGCCAGGTGCGGCAGCGCACCGGCGATCATCCCGACCGCGATGACCGCGACCACCTGCAGCGCGGTGTGGCCGAGCGGGACGTTGCTGAGGTCGAGCAGCAGCGTGTAGCCGAGGGCCGCGGCCGCCCCGATGGGCGCCACCTCCCTGTTGCCGGGCATCGTCAGCCTGGCGAGCTCGCCGATCGCGATGAGCGCGCCGAACCCGACCGCGATGTCGGGGCGGACCAGGCCGACGGCCGCGGTGTGGGCGACGCCGGCGACGGCCACCAGGCCGGCGCCCGCGATCAGGAGCAACTGCCCCGAGTCGAGTCCCTGGAAGGCGCGGTTCATCGTGTCCCCCTCGTACGGCCCGCCGCCGCGGGCTCCCCCGGCCCCCCGGCCCCCCGGACAGCGTTGCCGGCCGTCACCGTGTCCCCCGTCATCATGCATGTCCCGGCCTTTCCCCCAGCCGGGCCGCGGCAGGCCGTCATGATCCGCCCACCACCTCGATCGGCATCGTCGGGTCGTCGTGGTCCTTGGTCGTCGTCTGGGCCGCGTCGGCCGGCGGCGCGTCGACCTTGCGCGGCGGCTGCCACGGCTCCCGCTCCAGCGCCTTGACGAACGCCGCCACCATCACCGGGTCGAACTGCGTGCCCGCGCCCTTGCGCAGCTCGGCCACCGCCACCTCGACCGGGCGGGCCCCCCGGTAGGAGCGGTCGGAGGTCATCGAGTCGAAGGCGTCGGCCACCGCGATGATCCGCGCGAACTCGGGGATCTCGTCACCGGCCAGCCCCATCGGGTAGCCCCTGCCGTCGTGCCGCTCGTGGTGGTGCATGATGCCCGCGAACGCCTCGTCGAGGAAGTCGATGCCGCGCACGATCTCCAGCCCGCGCATCGGGTGCAGCTGGATCGCCGCGAACTCCTCCTCGGTCAGCGGCCCGTCCTTCTGCAGCACCTTCGTCGGCACGCCGAGCTTGCCCACGTCGTGGAGCATGCCCGCGTAGCGGATGGCGCGCAGCCGTTCCACCCCCATGCCGATCTCCTGCGCGATCATCGTGGAGGCCAGCGACACGCGCGTGCAGTGCCCGCGGGTGTAGTAGTCCTTGGTCTCGACCGCCTGGCACAGCGCCGCGATCGTCGCGTCGTAGGAGCGTTGCTGCGCGTGGTACTGCCCGAGGGCCCAGCGCGCCACGAAGAGCGGCAGCAGCACCAGCACGGCCGAGATCGACTGGACGGTGGCCCACAGGCCCGCCACCAGCAGCCCGAAGGTGGCGTAGCCGAAGTAGGACAGCAGGAACTGGGTCATGCCGCTGACCGGCAACTCCTCGGCCCGCACCTGGGTCACCAGCCACACCATGGTCAGCGTGAGCACGATGTTGAGCGGGACGAACAGCGCGGCGGCCGCGGCGTAGGGCCCGATCAGCGCCTCGAAGGCGTTGACCTGCGGGACCTTCGGCACGCCGCCGAAGAACAGGTAGGCCTTGCCGGACACGTAGCCGCAGATGGCGAACTGCGCCCCGTTGAACAGCCGCTTCACCAGCGGCAGGCCGGGCCGGACGCTCAGCACGGCCGTCAGGCCCACCAGCGCCGCGCCCTCGGGGCCGACCAGCACCACCGCGGCCAGCGCGGCCGAGAAGCTGACCGACACCGCGAACTGCTCGACATTGAGGAGCGTCGGCATCGACTCGCACACCAGGAAGAGCAACGCGAGCACGAGGAGCGTGCCGTAGTCGCCGGATGGGACGAGGTGCCCGGCGAGCAGGCTGTGCCCGACGAGAACGGCCGCCGCCCCGATGACGACGACCAGATAGACCTTCGCGGCCCACGGCAGTCCACGCATTGCGGCCCCCCGGGGCGATCAGGTCCAGGAGACGCCCGGCGGGACGGCCCCACCGCCGCCGACCAGGAGAATCACCGGGGCCGCCAGTGCTGTCAACATGCGCATGAGGCTCACGCTACAGAAGTCGTCAGGCGACAGGGAGGGGACTCGGGAATCGCAAGCAAAGCGTAATCAACCAACTACCGGCGGCGACTTCTGGCCCACTCCACGGTCTCCTTCAGACCGGTCGTCAGATCCGTGCGCGGCTGCCAGCCGAGACCCTCGAAGGCGGGCAGCGGATCGACGGCCATAGCGGGAAGGTCCCCCGGACGGGGCGGCGCGAAACCCGGCCGGTCGGGAGCGCCCGCCGCGGCGGCGACGAGCGTGTGCAGGTGGCGGTCGGTGGTCTGGATGCCGGTGCCGAGGTTGAACCGCCCGCCGCCGCCGGCCTCGCCGCAGGCCCTGACGAAGCCGTCGACGACGTCCTTGACGTAGACGTAGTCGCGGGTCTGGTCGCCGTCGCCGTACAGGAGGGTCGGCGCGCCCGACAGCAGCGCGTCGGTGAAGATGGCCACGACGCCCGCCTCGCCGTCGGGCGACTGGCGCGGGCCGTAGACGTTGGACAGCACCAGCGAGGTGTGGTCGATGCCGTGGAGCGCCTTGAAGGCGGCCAGGTAGGTCTCCCCGCTGAGCTTGCTCGCCGCGTACGGCGAGCGCGGGTCGGTGGGCGCGTCGCCGGGGACGGGGATGACCGGCGGCCTGCCGTACACCGCGACGGAGGAGGCGAAGACCACCTTGCGCGTGCCGCCGCGCTGGGCGGCGGTGAGCACCTGGATCGTGCCCTCCACGTTGACCCGCGCGTCGCGCATCGGATCGGCCACGCTCGCCCGGACGCTGATCTGGGCGGCCAGGTGGCAGATGACCTCGGGCCGCCACGCGACGGCCAGCTCGACCAGGGCGGGATCCCTGACGTCGAGCGTGTGCAGCCAGGCCTCACCGCTCAGGTTGGCCTGGCGGCCCGACGACAGGTCGTCGACGACCGCGACCTCGTGCCCCGCCTCCAGCAGGGCGTCGACGAGATGAGAACCGATGAAACCGGCGCCCCCGGTCACCAACACGCGCATGCGCGCAATGCTAGTCGCCCAGCTCCGCGCGCACCCTGGCGATGCGGTCGAGGACCTTCGAGCGCAGGTCGTCAGGCACCGGATCGCATCCGCAGTGCTTGGCGACCAGCGCCTTCACCGCTTTGTCGAGGTCGTATTCCTGCAGGCAGGGGCTGCACTCGTCGAGGTGCACCCTGATGTCGACGGACTCGCCTTCTGCGAGCTCACCGTCGAGATAGGCGTAGACCTTGTCGAGCACCTCACGACAGTCCGTCTCGTGCGGCTCACCACAGCTCATTTGGATCCCTCCGCCGGGACCAGGCCACGCTCGCGTGCGTAGTCCTCGAGATGCGTCCGCAGCTGCCTGCGTCCGCGGTGGAGTCGCGACATCACCGTGCCGATGGGCGTGCCCATGATGTCGGCGATCTCCTTGTACGGGAAGCCCTCGACGTCGGCCAGGTAGACCGCGATCCTGAACTCCTCCGGCAGCGCGGCGAGCGCTTCCTTGATGTCGCCGTCGGGCAGGTGCTCCAGGGCCTCGACCTCGGCGGACTTCAGCCCGCCCGAGGTGTGGGACTCGGCGCGCGCCAGCTGCCAGTCCTCGATCTCCTCGGTGCCGGACTGCTTCGGCTCCCGCTGCTTCTTGCGGTAGCTGTTGATGAAGGTGTTGGTGAGGATCCGGTAGAGCCAGGCCTTGAGGTTGGTGCCTTCCTGGAACTGGTGGAAGGACGCGAACGCCTTGGCGAAGGTCTCCTGCAGCAGATCCTCGGCGTCAGCCGGATTCCGGGTCATCCGGAGCGCGGCGGAGTAGAGCTGGTCGAGGTACGGCATGACGTCACGCTCGAACCGCTCGCTGCGCTGCTCCAGAGTCTCCGTGCCTGTCGCGGGCACCGGACCCACCCCCCTAAGATCGCCGGTGGCCTGCTGTGCCGGTACACCGTACTCAGGGGAGGATACCCGCTCGTCAGCGACCGGCAGGCCACCGGGGACGGGTTCGAGCAATGTGAGCATGTTCGTCTGCAACACGCCCGCGCACGCGTCTGTTCCCACAAGATGGAGGTGACGAACGACTCGGTACGGGGAAAAACAAACGTACCTTTTCCGGAACACAGGAGACGCGTGTGCTGCCCATTCCGGCCGAGGAACTGAACGGCTCAGGCACGCTCGGGCCGTACTGGACGTTCTATCGTGCAGTCGTCGCCGAGCAGCTCGATCGCTGGCTTCCCGGTCGTCCCTCCACCATCCTCGATCTTTCCGGCGGCCGCGGGCGCTGGTCGGGCCACGCCGCCAAGGCGGGCCACAAGGTGATCGAGGTCGTCGACTTCCGCCGGGCGCTGGAGGGGCAGCAGCTGCTGCGCGATGCCGACCGGGTGCGCCAGGTCCGCGCCGACGACCTGGGGTTCCTGCCTGACGGCTGCGTCGACGCGGTGGTGGCGGAGGAGCGGGCGCTGTCCATCGAGCTGATGGCCGAGTCGGCGATGGACGACGTGGTCCGCGTGCTGCGCCCCGGTGGGCGCGCCCTGGTGTGCGTCGACTCCCTGGTGCTGGGCATGGCGATACTCGCCGAGCAGAACTACTGGGCCCACCTGCGCCAGACCGGCGAGGTCATGCTGGTGCCGTGGCCCGACGGCAGCATCACCCGCTGCTTCAGCAGCGGCCAGCTGCGCGAGCTGCTCACGGGAGCGGGCCTCGAGGTGGAGTGGATCAGGCCGCGCACGGTCCTGTCCCCCTCCACCGTCGACCACGTGCTGGCCACCGACACCCGGGCGCTGGCCTGGCTGGTGCGCACGGAGCTCGACGCCCACCCCGACGACGACGACACCGTAGGCATCCACCTGGTGGCCAGCGCGCTCAAGAAGTGAGGGTCAGCGCCTTCTCTCCCGCTTCGCCTGGCACTGGACGCATCTGGCGGCTTCCGGACGGGCCTCCAGCCTTCCTTCGGGCACCGGCCTGCCGCAGTCGACGCAGTCGCCGTAGGTGCCCTCGTCGAGCCGCTTGAGCGCGGCCACGATCGCGCCACGATGGGCGGTCGCCACGGACAGCATGGCCTGGGCGCGGTCGGAGTCGGTCAGGTCGGAGCCCGCGTCGGCCGCCGAGCGGTCGGCCACGGCCACCGGGTCTCCACGCAGCACGCCGATCGACCTGTCGAGCTCGGCGAGCATGCCTTCCAGGCGCTCGCGAGCGGTCGTGTCGTCCACGTCCGCACCTCCGGGTAGGCGGGGGCAGCCGGCAGCGGAACTCCCCGGAGGTCCCGCCCGGCGCGTTCGGGGGGTGGTGAATGGAGCGATGACTCGCAGTTGACGAAGAGCATCGCTTTCCTCACCGGATGCCCATCAGGCGAGGTTCTTACACCGACCCGCTAGAAAAGTGCGCTTTCTTCCTCCGGTTGTTGCGGCTCGATCAGGTGCGGGCCGTTGTTGCGGACGTTGTTGACGTCGGTGGAGACGGGATAGGCGACCAGCCTGCCGGAGTCGGCGGGCACCAGCAGCCTGGAGGCCTGCTCGGTGTCGGTGAGCTTGGGGTCGAGCCATTCGGCCCAGCGCTCCCGCTCGATCATCATCGGCATCCGGTCGTGGATGTGCCCGAGGTCGTCCTCGGCCTGCGTGGTGATCACCGTGCAGGTCACCAGCCACTTCAGCGGATCGTCGGCGGCCCTGGTCGGGTCCTTCCAGAACTCGTACAGCCCGGCCATCGCGAGCACCCCGCCGTCCTCGGGGTGGATGTAGAAGGGCTGCTTCTTCTTCTTTTCGCCTTCGACGGGCATCCACTCGAAGTAGCCGTCGGCAGGCAGCAGGCACCTGCGGGAGGCGAACGCCTTCTTGAAGGCCGGCTTCTCCGCGACCGTCTCGAGCCTGGCGTTGATCATGCGGGAGCCGATGGAGGGGTCCTTGGCCCACACCGGCACCAGGCCCCACCGCAGGACGCGCAGCTGGCGCACCGCCCGGTTGGCGGCTCGCGCCTCGCTCTCCCCGCCCGAGTCGCCGCGCTCGGTGTCCTTGGGCACCCGGCTGAGCACCGCGTAGACCCGTTTGGTCGGCGCCACGTTGTAGTCGGGCGACAACTCCTCGTCGGGCGAGGCGTCCTGCTCGACCTGGAACTCCTGCAGAAGCTCGTGCTTCTTGCGCGCTGAGGCGTATCTGCCGCACATGCCTCCACCCTGCCACGCGATCGGCCGATTCGCCCACCATGTCGCCCCGCACCCCACACCGCCCGGCACCCCCATCTTGCCCCGCACCCCACGCGAGGCCGGGCCCCGAGCTCCCTGGTCGTGCGCTCTGCGGGTCAGGCGTCGGCTGCCGATAGGCTTGCACCATGCCCGCTCCGCTCTGGCCGGCCCCGACGGCGTCCGCTCCGGTCTCCGCGACCGTCCCCCTGCCCGGCTCCAAGTCCGTGACCAACAGGGCGCTGCTGCTGGCCGCGCTCGCCGACGGCCCGGGCACCGTACGGCAGGCGCTGCGCAGCCGCGACGCCGACCTGATGGCCGCGGCCATGCGCGCGCTCGGCACCGACCTGACCCCGTCCAACGAGAGCGCCTCCGGCGTCGACTGGCAGGTCACGCCCGGCCCCGTCCGCGGCGGCGCGCGCATCGACGTCGGCCTGGCCGGCACGGTGATGCGCTTCGTACCGCCCATGGCGGCGCTGGCCGACGGCGAGGTCTTCTTCGACGGCGACCCCCACGCCCGCACCCGGCCCATGGGCCCGATCCTCGCCGCCCTGCGCGCGCTCGGCGCCGAGGTCGACAACGACGCCCTGCCGTTCACGATCAGGGGCCCGATCACCGGGGGCGAGGTCACGATCGACGCCTCCGCCTCCTCCCAGCTGATCTCGGGTCTGCTGCTGACGGCCGCCAGGTTCGAGAAGGGCGTCACGATCCGCCACGAGGGCCCGCCCGTGCCGTCCATGCCGCACATCGAGATGACCGTCCAGATGCTGCGCGCCGCGGGTGTGCGGGTCGACGACGGCGAGCCCGACGTGTGGCGCGTCGAGCCGGGGCCGATCACCGCCACCGACCTGGTCGTCGAGCCCGACCTGTCCAACGCCGCGCCGTTCCTGGCGGCCGCCCTCATCACCGGCGGCACGGTCACCATCCCCGGCTGGCCGGCCGTGACCACCCAGCCGGGCGACCACCTCCGCCCGCTGCTCGCCGCGATGGGCGCCACCGTGTCGCTGACGGAGGACGGCCTGACGGTCACGGGCACGGGCGAGATCGCGGGCATCGACGCCGACCTCCACGAGGTGGGCGAGCTCACCCCCACGATCGCCGCCCTCGCCGCCCTGGCCACCTCGCCGAGCACGCTGCGCGGCATCGCCCACCTGCGGGGCCACGAGACCGACCGGCTCGCCGCCCTCGTCACCGAGATCAACCGGCTGGGCGGCGACGCGGAGGAGACGGCCGACGGCATCCTCGTCCGCCCCGCCACGCTTCACGGCGGCACCTTCCACAGCTACGCCGACCACCGCATGGCCACCGCGGGCGCCGTCGTCGGCCTCGCGGTCCCCGGAGTCGAGGTGGAGGACATCGCGACGACCGGAAAGACGCTTCCGGAGTTCGCCCGGATGTGGGCGCAGATGCTGGGAAGTGAGCAGTCGTGACCGGCTTCTCGGGGCAAGGAGCGGACCGCTGAGAAAGCGGGAGTACGACGAGGACGACGTCAGGGTCAGACCGGGCAAGGGCTCCCGGCCGCGGACCAGGATCCGTCCTGCCCACGAGGACGCCGTCGAAGGCTTCGTGATCGCCGTCGACCGGGGCCGCTACACCTGCCTGGTCGAGACCGAGGGCCGCAGGAAGAAGCGCGAGCGCCGGCTCGTCACTGCGATGAAGGCCCGCGAGCTGGGCCGCAAGGGCATCATCGTGGGTGACAGGGTCGCGTTGGTCGGCGACGTCTCGGGCCGGGCCGACACCCTCGCCAGGGTGGTCAGGGTCGAGCCGCGCTCCTCGATGCTGCGGCGCAGCGCCGACGACACCGACGACACCGACGGCATCGAGCGTCCGGTCGTCGCCAACGCCGAGCAGCTCGTCATCGTCACCGCGCTGGCCGACCCGCCGCCGCGACCCAGGATGATCGACAGGATGCTGGTCGCGGCCTTCGACGCCGAGATCGACCCGCTGCTGTGCCTGACCAAGCGCGACCTCGCCCCGCCCGACGAGCTGGTCTCGCTCTACGAGCCGCTCGGGGTCCCCTACACGGTCGTCCAGAAGGGCGGCGAGCTCGACGAGCTGCGCGAGCGGCTGACCGGCCGCGTCAGCGTCCTCGTCGGCCATTCGGGCGTCGGCAAGTCCACGCTGGTCAACGCGCTGGTCCCGGACGCCAACCGGGCGGTCTCCCACGTCAACGCGGTCACCGGGCGCGGCCGCCACACCTCCACCTCGGCGGTGGCGCTGGAGCTGCCCGAGGGCGGCTGGATCATCGACACGCCGGGGGTGCGCAGCTTCGGGCTGGCCCACGTGTCCGTCGAGACCGTGCTGGCCGGCTTCCCCGACCTGGTCGAGGGCACCGTCCACTGCCCCAAGGGCTGCACCCACCGGGGCGAGGAGTGCGCGCTGGACGCGTGGGTCGCCGACGGCCACGCCGATCCGGTCCGGCTGAAGTCGCTCAGACGGCTGCTCGCCAGCCGGGAAGGCGCCCCCGACTCCGACGACTGACCGGCGGACGGTTACCGGTTGGGGCGGAGGGTCCAGCGGACGGTCAGTTCGGCGACGACGACGCCCTCCGCGTTGCGGATCTCGACCGCGACGTCGAACTCGGGCCGCTGTCCCGCGTCCAGCAGGGCGACGACCTCCTCCCTGGAGGCCTGCAGCCGCGCCTCGGCCACCACCTCCCCCATCGCCACCTTGCGATAGCGGATCGTCGAGGTGGTGGGCAGCGGCACCGCCCGCGACAGCTGGTCGCCGAACGCCGACAGCGTCGCCGCCCCCGAGGCCGTCTCGGCGAGGGTGAACAGCGCGCCCGCGTGCGGACCGCCGACGTGGTTGTGCAGATCGGGGCGGTCGGGAAGGCGGCAGAGGGCCAGCCCCTCCTCCACCTTGTCGAATGAGATGTCCAGCGTGCGGGCGAACGGCACGGTCTGCAGCAGGAACTCGCCGGTGTCGAATGACATGCCGCCATGCTACTGGCGAGTAACCCACAATTGGGATGCAGCCGTTTGATGGAAGCGATGTCCGACGCGATAGCGTGGCTCTTCGTGACGGGTTACAGCGACGATCTGCGCCTCGCGCATGTCATGGCGGACGCCGCCGACGACCTGACCATGCGCCGGTTCAAGGCGGTCGACCTCAAGGTCGAGACCAAGCCCGACCTCACCCCGGTCAGCGACGCCGACCGAGCGGTGGAGGAGGCGATCAGGGGCACGCTGCGCAGGGCCAGGCCCCGTGACGCGATCGTGGGCGAGGAGTTCGGCACCACCGGTCACGGCGCCCGGTCGTGGATCGTCGACCCGATCGACGGCACCAAGAACTACGTGCGCGGGGTCCCGGTGTGGGCGACCCTGATCGCGCTCATGGACCAGGGCGAGGTCGTGGTGGGCCTCGTGTCGGCGCCCGCGCTCGGCCGCCGCTGGTGGGCGGCCCGCGACAGCGGCGCGTGGACCGGCAAGAGCCTGACCAAGGCCACCCGCATGCGGGTCTCGGCGGTCGGCAAGCTGGAGGACGCCTCCTTCTCCTACTCCGACATCGAGGAATGGGAGAAGGCCGGGCGCCTCGAGCCGTTCCTCGACCTGGGCCGCGCGTGCTGGCGTACCCGGGCCTACGGCGACTTCTGGTCGCACATGATGGTCGCCGAGGGGTCCGTGGACCTGTCGGCGGAGCCCGAGCTGTCCCCGTGGGACATCGCCGCGCTGACGGTGATCGTCGAGGAGGCGGGCGGCCGGTGGAGCGGCCTCGACGGCGGCCGCGGCCTGGACGCGGGCGGGCTGGTGTGCACCAACGGCACGCTGCACGACGAGGTCCTCACCCGCCTCACCACCCGCTGACCCCACCCGACCCCACAAGGCCTCACCCGCCGAGCGACCCGGCTGCGCTCAGAGGGCCAGCACCCGGGAGACCGCGGTCATCAACGCGTCGCGGTAGGCGGCGCCGTAGAGGCAGACGTGCACGAGCAGCGGGTGGAGCTGGTGCAACGGCACGCGTTCGCGCCAGCCCTCGGCCGGCGGCGCCTCCTCGCGGTAGGCGCCGAGGATCGTGTCCAGGTACGGCGCGCCGAACAGCGCCAGCATCGCCAGGTCGGTCTCCCTGTGCCCGCCGTGCGCCGCGGGGTCGATGAGCACCGCGCGGCCGTCCGCCCAGAGCACGTTCCCGCCCCACAGGTCGCCGTGGATCCGGGACGGCGGCTCGGCGGGCCCCGCGATCTCGGGGAACCTGGCGACCGCCCGCTCGATCAGCCGCACGTCGCCGGCCGCCAGCCGCGCCTGCCGTACGAAGGGCAGCACGCGGTCGGCGGCGTAGAAGGACGGCCAGTCGGCGGCCGGCTCGTTGGGCATGGGCAGGTCGGCGATGAACCCCGGCCAGGGGGCGCCGAAGCCGTCGGCGCCGCGCAGGTGCGTCCGGGCGAGCTCGCGGCCGAAACGCTCGGCGGCGGCACGGGTGGGCGGCTCGGTGTCCACCCAGTCGAGGACCAGGCCGTCGTCGCCCGACGACACCACGGTGGCGGCGATCGGGCCCAGCCACCGCAGCCCCGCCGCCTCGGAGGTGAACAATGGGGAAACGGCACCGTACTTGCCGAACACCGGCCTGCCCTCCAGCGTCCCCTTGCGCAGCCGCCAGGCGTGCGAGGAGCCCAGGTCCTCAGTCCAGACGATCGACAAGGTACTTCGCCAGCCCTTCGGCGGCCGCCTTCACCTGGCCGAGCACGATCTCGAAGCCGTCGCGGCCGCCGTAGTAGGGGTCGGGCACCTCGGCGCCTTCGGGCGCCGAGGGGTCGAACGAGCGGAACAGCCGCAGGTCCGTCCCCGCGGGAACGACCCTGCGCAGCGCTCTGAGGTTCTCCTTGTCCATGGCGAGGACCAGGTCATAGCGGTCGAAGTCGAACTGCCTGGCACGGTGGAGAGAACCGTCGTAGCCGTGCTGGGCGAGCATCTCGGCGGCGCGCTCGTCCATCGGGTTGCCGACGTGCCAGCCGCCCGTTCCGGCGCTGTCCAGCGCCACCTTGCCGGACAGTCCGTGCTCCTCAAGGGCCTGCCTGACCACGACCTCGGCCATCGGGGAGCGGCAGATGTTGCCCATACACACCAGAGATACGCGATACGTCATGCATCCCATCATGATGCTGACCTGGGTCGTTCACCGAACGTTCACCCCGATTCGGGAGTCGAGTCACCTTCACTGCTTAACGTCTGAGGCGACTAAGGACCAAGTGGGAGGAAACCCAACCGTGAAGTATGCAGGCCGGCTCGCCGCCGTCGCCGTCGTCGGCGCGCTCTCGCTCGCTGCGTGCGGCACCGATAACAACACTGGTGCCCCCGCGGGCACCGCGTCCGCGTCCGCCGCCGCCCCGGGCAACGACAACGCCCTTTCCGGCACGATCAACGCGGCTGGGTCCTCGGCTCAGGCCAACGCGATCGACCAGTGGAAGAAGGACTTCCAGGCCAAGAACGCGAACGTCAACCTGAACTACCAGCCGAGCGGCTCCGGCGCTGGTGTCCAGGCGTTCATCCAGGGCACGATCTCCTTCGCCGGTTCCGACTCGGCGCTGAAGGACGACAAGGGCGAGCCCGCCCAGGCCGACGCCCGCTGCAAGACCGGCAAGGCCATCAACCTCCCGATGGTGACCGGCCCCGTCGCCGTGGTCTACAACCTGCCCGGTGTCGACGGCCTGCAGCTGTCGCCCAAGACGATCGCCGGCATCTTCAACAGCCAGATCACCAAGTGGGACGACGCCGCCATCAAGGCCGACAACCCCGACGCGAAGCTGCCGTCCACCCCCATCCAGGCTTTCCACCGCTCGGACGAGTCCGGCACCAGCGACAACTTCACCAAGTTCCTCAAGGCCACCGCCGAGTGGCCGTACGAGCCGGCCAAGGCGTGGCCCGCCGAGGCCAAGGGCCAGGGCGCCAAGGGCTCCGACCAGGTCGCCGCCTCGGTGAAGGGCGCCGAGGGCGCCATCGGCTACGTCGAGCTCTCCTACGCCGACAACTCCCAGTTGCAGAAGGCCAAGGTCGCCAACGGCTCGGGTGAGTTCGTCGAGCTGACCGCCGACAGCGCCGCCAAGACCGTCGAGGCCGCCGAGATCAAGGGCACCGGCAACGACCTCAAGCTGAGCATCGACTACGCCACCAAGGCCGCGGGCGCCTACCCGATCGTCCTGGTGACCTACGAGATCACCTGCGAGAAGGGCCTGCCCGCCGACCAGGTGCCGCTGGTCAAGTCCTTCCTCGGCTACACCGCGAGCGACGAGGGCCAGGCCTCCCTGAAGGACCTGGGCTACGCCCCGCTGCCCGCGGCTCTGCTCACCAAGGTTCGCGCGGCCGTCGAGGCGATCTCCTAACCCATGTCCACCGACGTTCGCACCCGAGGAGGCGACCCGGCCATGCGCCGGGCCGCCTCCCGGCGCACCCATGGTGAGGGACCCTTCCGCTACGCCTCCACCGGTGCGGGCATCGTCCTGCTGGCGATCATGGCGGCCATCGCCGTCTTCCTGATCAGCGAGGCGATCCCCGCGTTGCAGGCGAACAAGGGGAACTTCTTCACCGAGCTCATCTGGGAGCCCAACAGCAGCCAGGTCTTCGGCATCGCCGCCCTGGCGTTCGGGACCGTGCTCAGCTCTGCCCTCGCGCTGGTCATCGCGACCCCGGTCGCGGTGGGCGTCGCGCTGTTCATCTCCCACTACGCGCCCCGGCGGCTCGCGGGGCCCCTCGGCTACCTCGTCGACCTGCTCGCCGCGGTGCCCAGCGTCATCTACGGCCTGTGGGGCCTGGTCTTCCTCGTCCCCATCCTCAAGACGCCGTCCGAGTGGCTCAACGAGCACCTCGGCTGGTTCCCGCTGTTCGCCGGCGAGGGCGTCATCGGCGGCAAGACCATGCTGGCGGGCGGCATCGTCCTGGCGATCATGATCCTGCCGATCATCGCGGCGATCTCCCGCGAGGTCTTCCTGCAGGCGCCCAAGATGCACGAGGAGGCGGCACTCGCGCTCGGCGCGACCCGCTGGGAGATGATCAGGATGGCGGTGCTGCCGTTCGGCCGCCCCGGCGTCATCAGCGCGGCGATGCTCGGCCTCGGCCGGGCGATGGGCGAGACCATCGCGGTCGCGCTGATCTTCCCCGCCACCTTCGACATCAGCTTCCAGATCCTCACCCCGCACGCCAACAGCATCGCGGCCAACATCGCCAACGGCTTCGGCGAGGCCACCCCCGTCGGCCGCGGCGCGCTCATCGCCTCGGGCCTGGTGCTGTTCGTCATCACGCTGCTGGTCAACATGGGCGCCCGCATGGTGATCGCCCGCCGCAAGGAATACGCGGGGGCAGCGGCATGAGCGCCCCCATCACCCACAGCCACGTCGTGGCCAACCGACCGACGGAGGAGGTCGAATGACCACGATCCAGCACATCTCCACTGGACGGCGGGTCAAGGACCGCGTCGTCCAGGGTCTTGTGTATCTGGCCTTCGCGCTGGCCGTCGTGCCGCTGATCTCCGTCCTGTGGCTGGTCATCAAGAACGGCCTGGCCCGTCTCGACCTCGACTTCCTGACCCACTCGATGCGCGGCATCGGCGCCCGCGACGCGAACGGCGGCGCCTACCACGCCATCATCGGCACCCTTGAGCAGGTCCTGCTGGCCTCGGTCATCGCGGTGCCCATCGGCGTTCTCACCGCCATCTACCTGGTCGAGTACGGCAACGGCGGGCGGCTCAGCCGTACGATCAGCTTCTTCGTGGACGTCATGACCGGCGTCCCCTCGATCGTTTCCGGCCTGTTCGTCTTCGCCTTCTGGATCCTCTTCCTCGGCATGCCGTTCTCCGGGTTCGCCGGCGCGCTCGCGCTGTCGATCCTGATGATGCCCACAGTGGTCCGCGCGGCCGAGGAGATGCTCAAGCTGGTCCCGAACGACCTGCGCGAAGCCTCCTACGCCCTGGGCGTCCCCAAGTGGCGGACGATCGTGAAGGTCGTGCTGCCCACCGCGTTCACGGGCATCGTCACCGGTGTCATGCTCGCCATCGCCCGCGTGACGGGTGAGACCGCGCCGCTGCTGCTGACCGTGTTCTTCACCGACTCCATCAACAACGATCCGTTCAACGGGCCGCAGATGGGGCTTCCCCTCTACGTGTTCGACCAGGCGGCGCGCCCCAACGACACCGCCATCGACCGCGCGTGGGCCGGAGCCCTCACGCTCATCCTGATCGTCATGCTGCTGAACCTGGTCGCGCGCCTCATCGCCTGGTGGCGCTCGCCTTCCAGGGCCCGATAGGAGGTATCCGCTCCCATGTCCAAGCAGATCCAGGTCTCGGGCCTCGACGCGTACTACGGATCGCACAAGGCCATCGAGGACGTCTCGATGACCATCGAGCCGCGTTCGATCACCGCGTTCATCGGGCCGTCCGGATGCGGGAAGTCCACCTTCCTCCGCACGCTCAACCGCATGCACGAGGTCATCCCCGGCGCGCGTGTCGAGGGCAAGGTGCTGCTCGACGGCGAGGACCTCTACGGCCCCGGCGTCGAGCCCGTCTCGGTGCGCCGCTCCATCGGCATGGTCTTCCAGCGGCCCAACCCGTTCCCCACCATGTCGATCTACGAGAACGTGGCCGCGGGCCTCAGGCTCAACGGCCGCGTCTCCAAGTCGCAGACCGACGGCATCGTCGAGGAGTCGCTCAAGGGCGCCAACCTCTGGAACGAGGTCAAGGACCGCCTCAACAAGCCCGGCGCCGGCCTGTCGGGCGGCCAGCAGCAGCGTCTCTGCATCGCCCGCGCGATCGCGGTCAAGCCCCAGGTGCTGCTCATGGACGAGCCCTGCTCCGCGCTCGACCCGATCTCCACGCTGGCGATCGAGGACCTCATGACCAAGCTCAAGGACGAGTACACGATCGTCATCGTCACCCACAACATGCAGCAGGCCGCCCGGGTGAGCGACCGCACGGCGTTCTTCAACCTCGCCGCCCAGGGGCAGCCCGGCAAGGTGGTCGAGATGGACGACACCTCCCGGATGTTCACCAACCCCTCCCAGAAGGCCACCGAGGACTACATCACGGGGCGTTTCGGCTGATGGTCGTCGCGGCGAACGGGGACGCCCCGACAGTTCCCACCCTGCTGGTGGCCGATCCCGACCAGGACGTCATCCACGAGCTGGCGGTCGCGCTGGGGCGCGAGGGCGTCGTGGTCACCGGGGTGACCGACGGAGCCCAGGCGCTGCTGCAGGCGGGCGCGCTCCAGCCTGACGTCGTGCTCGTCGGCGCCACACTGCCGACCATCGACGCGGTGGACTTCGTGCGTGCCGTACGGCTCTCGCGGTCGGTACCCGTTCTGCTCGGCGTCGGCGAGGGGCATGCCGAACAGGCGGTCCAGGCGCTGGCCGCGGGCGCGTCGGCGTGCGTGGCCAGGCCGTACCGGGTGCTCGAGCTGCTGCCGTTCATCCAGGCGGCCTCCCACGGCGTCGAGAACCGCAAGGTGCTGACCGTGGGCGGCGTCGAGCTCGACGTCAACGCCTACCAGGTGCGGGTCGGCGGCAGGGCCGTGCACCTGCCGTTGCGGGAGTTCGAGCTGCTCCACTACCTGATGCGCAACGCCGACCGGACGGTCACGCGCGAGCAGATCATGAAGCATGTGTGGAACTCGGCCGACGGCACCTCGACCAACACCATCGCCGTGCACGTCAAGCGGTTGAGGGCGCGGCTGGGTGACGACGACGACCGGCTGATCCAGACGGTGCGCGGGGTGGGTTACCGGCTCATCACGCCGGTCGAGGGCCCCTCCTCGGCCGTCGGCTGACGGTGAGGGCCGGCCGTCGGGTGGCGCCGCGGCCCGCGTTCCCGGGCGCCACCGTTTCTCCCGGCTCGTTCTCGTCTCCCGGCTCGCTCCCGCTCACGCCAGAGCGGCGATGGACTCGTCGTCGCAGGTCTCCCAGAAGGCGCCGACCACGTCCTCCAGGTGCTGCATGGACTCGGCCCGGAACAGCACGTCCTGGTACTTCGTGATGTCGTACTGGGTCTGGCCCATCATCTTCAGGTCCAGCGGCCGGATGTCCATTCCCCTGAACTCCTCGACCTCGCCGTACGAGGACAGGATGCCCGCCCCGTACGCGCGCAGCTCGCCGCTCTCGGCCATGACGCCGAACTCCAGGGTGAACCAGAAGACCTTGGAGACGAACTCCAGCGCCTCCTCGCTCTCCACGCGCCGCGCCGCGGCGCCCGCCAGCCGGTAGAGCGCCGCGAACCTGTCGTTGGCCAGCGCGTTCGCGTGGCCGATCACCTCGTGGATGACGTCGGGCTCCGGCGTGTAGAACGGCACCGAGTGGTGGCGGATGTACTGCGTGGAGTGGAAGTAGCCGTCGGCCAGCACCCCGTAGAAGTCCCTCAGCGGCACCAGACCGGCCGCGGGGAGGTACCTGAACCCGGTCAACGGCTCCAGCAGCTCGCTGACCTCCTCCAGCTGCGGGATCCGCTCGGCGGGCAGGCCCAGCCGGGCCGCGCCGTCGAGGTACTCCGCCGTGGCGTACTTCCTGTGCTTGATCGCCAGCTCGCCGGCGACCAGGGCCCAGATCTCGTGCTCCTGCTCGGTGTACTCCGCCGCGGGGATGGGCTCGCCCCGCCGGTAGTTGACGGCCAGGGCGGCGATGGCGTTACGCCTGGCCCGGTAGACCTGGTCGGCGAACCCGGGGTGCGACGCCGCCAACTCGACCACCACGGACCCGTCGCCCTGCTCGGCGACGGGCGCGAAGTACTGCGCTTCCTCGAACATGCCTGAATGACAGCAATTCCGGCTTTCCTTGGCAAGAGTGACCAATTTTCCTGGTCGATCCGCGCACTATCGCACTGCCATACTGGCCTCAAGCTAGGCGAATCGCACAGATCACCCGGAGGGGCCATGGACGAGCTCGACGCCAGACTCCTGGTGACCATGCGTGCCCACCCACGCGTCGGCCTGACCGAGCTGGCCCGCCTGCTCGGCGTGGCCAGAGGCACCGTGCAGGCCCGCGTCGAGAAGCTGACCGCGCGCGGGGTGATCCTCGACTTCGGCCCCACGGTCTCCGCCGCCGGCGCCGGCTACCCGATCCTCGCGTTCGTCTCCCTGCAGATCGCCCAGGGCCGCCTCACCGAGGCCGTACAGGCCCTGCGGGACGTCCCGCAGATCCTCGAGGTGTACGGCACCAGCGGCCAGCACGACCTGCTCTGCCGCGTCGTCGCGCGCAGCACCGACCACCTGCAGGAGGTCATCGCGCGCGTCCTCGCCTCGCCGGGCGTCCAGCGCACGGACACCACCATCGCGCTGTCCACCCAGATCCCGTACCGCATCGAGCCGCTCCTCACCGACCGCGAACCGCCGGCCTCCTGACCTGGCCGGTCGGCCGGCACCCTGCGGGGGCCGAACGGTCGCCTGGAGCGCGCCACGCTCCCTTCACCGGCCCGTGCCGGTGCTCGAGCGACCGGTACGGCACGCCCTCGAAACAGCCCGGAAAAGCAGAAAGGGCCACCCCAACCGGGATGGCCCTTTCCGTAAAGATTGCGCGGCGGCGACCTACTCTCCCACACCCCTTCGAGTGCAGTACCATCGGCGCAGAGAAGCTTAACTTCCGGGTTCGGAATGTAAC
>NZ_JBSGJX010000042.1:71524-79968 GCF_053605785.1 Nonomuraea sp. NPDC003754 | reverse complement strand
GCCCGGCCGCGGGGCGTGGGGCGGGGCGCGGGGCGCCTGGCTGGGCGGCCTGGGGGTGGCCGCCTGGCGCTGGGGGTGGGGCGGCACCGCGCGGCGTCGGGGGCGGGGGCGGGCCTGCCGTGGCGCAGGGCCAGGGGCGCGCCGGGGCCGGCATGGGCGTCTACGCGGGGTGGATGGTGATCACGTGGGGGCCGTATGCATCGACGAACTCTTGAGTGACAAGCGGGGTGCCGTCGCTGTACAGGAATACGGGCTGGACTTCCGTCTTGATGGTGAGGTCTTCGTCGTCTGAGACGTTGACGACCGCCCATGCGATGACGGGGCATTCCTCGAGGAAGCTCCGGTCTTTGTCGTGGATGCGGACCCTGTATGGGTCGGTGGTCGAAGTGATGGCGATGGCGGTGCCGGGCGTGAAGTCCATGGGCCTGCGTCCTTTCAGGCGACCCGAGGGCGTAGGACTGTAGGACTCGGTCCTACAGTCGCGTGTGATTCGCGCCCTCGGAATTCAGACATATAGGTACAAATCACCCTCATATGATCTATATAAGGGGGTTGGAGGCTCGGAGACTGTAGGACCGGTCCTACGGTCCTACGCGCCAGGGGGAGCGAAGTCCTACCGTCGTGGCCGATCATGACGGCATCGCCTCCCCGGTCGGTGCCGACCCTCCGAGGGTGTACACGGCGCCGTCGTACCGGACCCAGTCCATGGCAAGGGCATGGTCGATAGCCGCGTCCAGGAACTCCTTCTCCGGTCCTTTAAAGGCCTGGTTCACCCGCCGTTTTGTAGTCCTTACGCCTTCCCCTGCGTCCCTTACGACGCATCTCCGCACCCGCACCGCCATCCGCAGGACCCTCGCGCGCTCCTTGGCGACGTCGGCCATGACCTCGCGCTCAGCGTGCGCCTTGTTCCGCGCCCGTCGGGTCTCCTTCTCGCTGGCGCTGACGCGCTCTCGAATCCACGTGCGGACGGCGCTCGAGGTGCGCATGAGGGTGCCCGCAAGGGCCCAGTCTTCGGGGGTGACTTCGAGCCGGCCGTCGAGGACGCCAAGGATGGATGCGACTTTCAGGCGGGAGAGATTGGCGTGCCCGTCGAGGGAGTCGATTTCCGCCCGACCCTCCACTTGAGCCAGGTGGGCGACGCGGATCTCGTGGGCGATCTCGGGCGCGATATCGATAAGGCACCGCTGCAGCCCCATCACGTTGGCCTGTAGGTGGCGGCCGTTGATGACGGGAGCGGTCCAGCGGAGCCGCCCGGGATGGTCCGGGATCGCGTCGAGGGAAGGCATGTCCGGCGACTGCACGGCCAGCCACAGGAACCGCTGGGGCAGTCCGCCGTGAGTGTCCTCGAAGAGGAACGCCGCAGTCTCGGGCTGGACGCCCATCGCGATGCACAGCCGGTAGGTGTGCGGCGCCAGCTGCTGGCCGCGTTCGACGTCGGCGTACGACCCGCCGAGCCTCTCGCCAGACCACGCCTGACGAAGGGTTTCGGTGGTGGTCTGGCCTTGCCGCTTCATGAGCGGGCCAAGCATCGATCCCTCGTCGACGCGAACGAGCAGGGCGTGAGCCGTCTGCTCCCACTCTGTCCCGGTGATCCTCCCGCGGTCGTCGGTGAGCGAGACCTTGGTGAAGAACTTCTTGGCCAGCCCTTCGCCGGAACCTGCTGACGCTTCGCGGATGCGGTGGTCGGGCGTGCTGACGAAGGGCAGCAGCTCGCCGGCCGCATCGAGGGATGCACCCTTGCCGCCGCCTGACGCGGCCACGAGGGCGGCGTACAGGTTGGGCGGCTGGTACCGGCCGACGATGGCGGGCAGCAGTACGCGGTAATCGGTGGACACGGCCGCGCGCACCAGGACCGCGGCCAGCACTCCGTCAGGGGCGATGAGACGGCTGTGCGCGGCCTGCCGAACGTGGGTGAACAGGGGGCGTGCTCGCCAGAACTCGTCTGGGAGCACCGGGGGAATGCGCCCGTCAGGGGATAGCCGCGGTGGCCATTCCATGGGCGAGCTCGACCCGGGGCTGCCGTCGTCCTTGACGATGGTCGGCAGCCAGGCCGGTTCGCTGAGCGTGGTGGTGCTGGTCACCCGAGGGTCTCCAGGGGGTACGGCTTCGGCGCCCACACGTCGACGAAGTCGCCGGTGTGACCGCCTGCTGCGAGGTGGTCGGCGGCGTCTTTGCCGTGGAGGGCTTGGACGACGTAGATGGAGCGCGCGACGGGCAGCAGATTGGCGACGATGCTCTCGGCATGCCGCTGTCCTGCTTCGTCGCGGTCGGCGACGATGCACACGTCGGCGCCGTGGAAGTGCTGGGCGAACTCTGGCCGCCACTTGCCGGCGCCCATCGGGGTGCAGGTGGCGGTGATGAGCGGCCGCGCGCGGAGCGCCTCGACGTCCTTCTCGCCCTCGCAGATCATGACGACGCGTTCCTCGCGGACGGCGGCGACGACTTCGGGCAGCCTGTACGGCACGAGCCGCACCGCGAGTTCGCCGCTGTCGTACAGGCTCCACCGGCGGCCGCTGCGCGTGGCGGGGTCGGGCCTCCACTGGCGGAACCCCTGACAGCCGTTGCCCTTTAGCGCGCACCGGGCGACGCCGTACAGGGTGCGGCCCTGCTCGTCGCTGTAGAGGTACTCGGCGACCTTGTCGTGCTGGCACGGCATCCACCGGTCGGCCCTGTCGTTGCGGGGGCGCTCGCGCTGGTCGTCGGCGTACAGGTCGGACCACGTGAGGTTGAGCGCGGCAATGACGTCGTCGGCCGGGCAGTTGGCGCCGCCGTGGCATTTGAGGATGACGCCGCCGCCGCGGCCGACGCTGACGGACAGCGAGGGTGTGCGGTCGTCGTGGGCGGGGCAGCGCGCGGAGTGGCCGCTGCCGGAGGCTCGCGGCACGTGGCCGGTCACCTCGTACAGGCGTTGCAGCACGGTCGACAGGGGGGTACTCACGGCGTTGTCCTCTCAGCGAGCGCGCCAGGTTGGCGCATGAGCGCGGCGAGGTGAGCGAGGGTGCCGAGCCGACTCAGGATTCGCTGTCGGTCTCTGGGGCTGATCGCTTCAAGCGCGTGAACTGTGCGACGGCTCGCCGCATGGTTTACCGTGAGGTTGTCTCCGCCGCTCAGCAGGGACGATGTTTTCTGGACCCCCGCGGGTGGCCGCCCTCGGGGGTCCTTCTTTGCCATCACGCCGCGCCGCCATGGTTGGGCATCTGGGCATCCAGCCACGTTTCCACGTCGCTCCAGCGGTAGCGGACGCCGCCGCCTTCGAGCCGTAGCCACCGCGGGCCCTTGCCCCTGTACCGCCAGTTGCGCAGTGTGCCGGGGGGCTTAGAGAGATAGGTCGCGACCTCGCGTTCGGTGGCGAGAGGTGTGCCCCTACTGGGGCTGGTCCTTGAGGTGGTTATGGGCTGAGACACGCGATCTCCTGTCTCTTGTCAGTTCGACAAGCAATGCTCGGACTCGACATTGTGCATGTCTGATCGACTAAAGCAAGGGTGTGACGCGCCATGTCGTGTTGTCAAGTCGCAAGCCGATCTGTGTGCTAGCTTGTCGATGTGACAAGTTATGCACCGAGCGAACTGGTAGGTCAGCGAGTAAGGACCCTGCGGCTTCAACGGGGGTGGACTGCGCAACAACTCGCCGAACGATGCGCAGAGGTGGGAGCACCTGAGTTCACGGCCGCGGTCATCGCCAACATCGAGACGGGGCGCAAGGACTCAACGGGCAAACGCCGCCGTGATGTGACGATCGACGAAGTTCTACGGCTCGCGTACGCGCTCGGGGTTCCCCCGGTCCTGCTTTTCACGCCATTGAACGCCGACGAGCGGCTGGCGATCACGGCTACAGCGGTCGAGGCGCCGTTTGAAGCACTGCTGTGGATCACCGGACAAGCCAAGCCTGCGAACGTATCTCGAACGGACTGGAATAGAGCCCGATCGGAGCTCAGCCTGTATCAGGGCATCTTCGATGCTTTCCAGGAGGCGGCAAGAGTGCAAGATCATGGCGACACGGCCTTCGGCCCCCAGCTGCGGAATCTCGCCACGCTCATCAATCTGGCCCTGGACTCCGGTTTGGAACCCCCATCACTCCCCGACGAGTGGACGGCTCGGATGCGTGCCGAAGGGTGGCTGAGACCTGAAGAGGAGGGCTAGGCGTGGCGGTATACGACCGATGGCACAAGTCCCACCCGATGCCGGCCGAGGAAAAGTGCAAGTGCAGGCCGGCCAAGGTTCCAACGGCTGAGCACGGCCAAGGAGAGCGCTGGCAGGTCCGCTACCGCGATGACGCGGGCACGCAGAGGAAAAAGAACTTCGAGCGCCTCCCTGACGCCGAGAGCTTCGACGCCAAGGTTAAGGCGAGCCTAGACCGGGGCGACTACATCGACCCGAAGGCTGGCCTGATCACCCTTGCCGCCTACGCGCGCCAGTGGCGTGCTGGCCTCATTGCGGACTTGCACACGCTCGCCCAGACCGATAGTCGCTTGGCCAAATGGGTGTACGGAAAGCCGATCGGCAATCAGGGCATGGCGGTGCTCGCCAAGAGGCCGTCCATGGTCCAGCAGTGGATCAAGGACATGGAGGCATCAGGCCTCCAGCCGTCCAGCATCAAGATTGTGGTCGGCATGGTCTCGACCATCTTCGACGCGGCCTTGGATGATCAGGTCATCGGGCGCAATCCGTGCAAAACGAAGTCGGTGAAGGCGCCAGCGCCAGTGCCGAAGAAAGTCGTGCCGTGGACCCTCTCCCAGGTCGAGGCGATGGGTGCCGAGCTGCCCGACCAATACGAGGCGATGGTGTACCTCGGAGCAGGGTGCGGGCACCGGCAAGGCGAACTGTTCGGAATCGCCGTCGAGGACATCGACTTCCTCGGCCGCGTGGTCCATGTTCGCCGACAGGTGCGGCTCATTGGCAATCGGCTCGTCTTCTCGCCGCCAAAGCGCGGGAAGACGCGGTCGGTGCCCTTGCCGGAGGCCGTGGGCATGCGGCTGAGCGCGCATATCTCGGCACATCCGCCGGTCGCGGTGACGCTCCCTTGGGTTGAACGAGGAAAGCCGGGCAGTGAGCCGCTCACCGCCGAGCTGGTGTTCGTCGCGCCGCGTGGGAGTGCGGTCCATCGCAACACCTTCAATCACATGTGGCGCGGCGCCCTGGAGTCCGCAGGGATTGTGCCGGCGACGCCACCGGGCGAGAGGCGGAAGCCGTACCGCGAGCACGGGTGTCATGTGCTGAGGCACACGGCGGCGTCAGCATGGCTCGCGGCCGGCGTCGATATCCGGACCGTCGCTGATTACCTCGGACACGAGGACGTCGGCTTCACTCTGCGGACGTACACACACCTGATGCCGAACGCCGCGGACCGTGCTCGGAAGGCTATGGACGCCTTCTTCACAGGCAAGATCGAGGATGTGTCTAGTGCCCTGATTGTGCCCTCATCAAGATCATAGCGTGCGTTGACCCTGGTAAACGCGCCGCATAGCTACTTCCGCCACAAGTGAGCGCGGGCGGAGCAGCCGATCAGTGCCGGGAACACGCGCAAGCCGGTGGCCGTGGGAGGAACCGGGGGAGCGGGGAATGATGCGAGCATGTCGATCCTGCGGAACTTCCTGGAAAGCGTGCGCACCGGCGGCATCGAGGTCATCGACCTGACCGCGCCCCTCTCCGACCAGACACCGATCCTTCAGCTCCCCGAACCCTTCGGGAACACGATCCCCTTCCGGCTGGAGGAGATCAGCCGCTACGACGACCGCGGCCCCGCCTGGTACTGGAACGACATCCACACCGGCGAGCACACCGGCACGCACTTCGACGCCCCCGTCCACTGGGTGACCAACCGCGACGGCCAGGATGTCTCCCAGGTGCCCGTGCAGCGCCTGCTCGCGCCCGCCGTCGTCCTCGACTTCGCCGCCGAGGCGTCCAAGGACCCCGACTTCCTGCTCGAGGTGGAGCACGTCGAGGAGTGGGAGCGGGTCAACGGGCCGCTGCCCGCGGGGGGCTGGCTCCTCTACCGCACCGGCTGGGACGCCAGGTCCGACAGCCCCGCCGACTTCCTCAACGAGGGCCACTCGCCCGGCATCTCGGTGGAGTGCGCGCGCTGGCTGGCCAGGCAGGCTCCGATCATCGGCGTCGGCGTCGAGACCGTTGGCACGGACGCCGGCGCCGCCCACTCCTTCGACCCCGCCTTCCCGTGCCACTCCTTCCTGCTCGGCGCGGGCAAGTACGGCCTGACCCAGCTGCGCAACCTCGACAAGCTCCCGCCCACGGGCAGCGTCGTGATCGCGCCCCCGCTGCCGATCGTCGGCGGCTCGGGCAGTCCCGTCCGCGTTCTCGCGCTGGTCGAACGGTGACCGTCGCGGCGCTGGTGGGCCGGATCCTCGCCGAGCTCGGCGTGGAGACGGTCTTCGGCGTGGTCGGCAGCGGCAACTTCCACGTCACCAACGCCCTCGTGGCCGGCGGTGCCCGCTTCGTGGCCGCCCGCCACGAGGGCGGCGCCGCGACCATGGCCGACGCCTACGCGCGGATGAGCGGCCGGGTCGCCGCCATCTCGGTGCACCAGGGCCCGGGGCTGACCAACGCGATGACCGGCATCGCCGAGGCGGCCAAGAGCCGTACCCCGCTCATCGTGCTGGCCGGCGAGGCGACCCAGGTCCGCTCCAACTTCCACGTCGACCAGGACGCGATGGCCCGCGCCGTGGGCGCCACGGCCCTGCGGGTCCGCTCGGCCGGGACCGCCGTCGAGGACACCGTCGAGGCGTTCCTCACGGCGCGGGCCGGCCGTACCGTCCTGCTCAACCTCCCCCTGGACGTGCAGAGCGAGGCCGGGGACCGGGACGAGGCGTGGAAGGCGGCCGTCCTGAGCGCCCGCACCGCCGCCGAGCCGCCCACCGCCCCGTCCGAGGAGGACGTGGCCCGGCTGGCCGGCCTGCTGTCCGGCGCCGAACGGCCGGTGTTCGTCGCCGGCCGCGGCGCCAGGCACGCCCGCCGCGAGCTGGAGGCCCTCGCCGACCGGGCGGGCGCGCTGCTGGCGACCTCCGCCGTCGCCAAGGGCCTGTTCCGGGGCAGCCCGTGGGACCTCGACGTCAGCGGCGGCTTCGCCTCCCCCCTGGCAGCCGAGCTGATCGCGGGCGCGGACGTGCTGGTGGGCTGGGGGTGCGCCCTCAACATGTGGACGACCAGGCACGGCAGGCTCATCGGCCCGCGCGCCAAGGTCGTCCAGGTCGACCTCGACCCGGACGCCATCGGCGCCCACCGGCCCGTCGAGCTGGGCGTCGTGGGCGACGTCGCCAGGGTGGCCACGGCGGTGACGGCGGCGCTCGGCGGCACGCCGTCGAGGGCCTCCTGCCGCACGCCTGAGCTGGCCGCGCGGATCGCGGGGGAGGTGCGGTGGCGCGGCGTGCCGTACCAGGACGAGAGCGGGGACGGCAGGATCGACCCCAGGACGCTCACGATCGCGCTGGACGACCTGCTGCCCGCCGACCGCGTCGTCGCCACCGACTCGGGCAACTTCATGGGATATCCGGCGATGTTCCTCGACGTCCCCGACGAGCGGGGGTTCTGCTTCACCCAGGCCTTCCAGTCGATCGGTCTCGGCCTGGCCACCGCGATCGGCGCGGCGGTGGCCCTGCCGGACAGGCTCGCCGTGGCCGCGCTGGGCGACGGCGGCGCGCTCATGGGCATCGCCGAGCTGGAGACCGTGGTACGGCTCGGGCTGCCGATGGTGATCGTGGTCTACGACGACGAGGCCTACGGGGCCGAGGTGCACCACTTCGGGCCGTCGGGGCACCCGCTCGACACGGTCACCTTCCCCGCCGTCGACCTGGCCGGGATCGCCCGCGGGTACGGCTGCGCGGCGGTGACCGTCACGGAGCGGGGCGACCTGGACGCGGTCGCCTCGTGGCTGGAGGGGCCGAGGGACCGGCCGCTCCTGGTCCATGCGAAGGTCAGCGGGAGTCATGGGTCGTGGTGGCTGGAGGAGGCGTTCCGAGGCCACTGACCGCCCCTCGGGCCGGCGGGGTGCCGAACGGCGGGCGTCGGTCAGAGCTTGCGGTAGGTGCGGGCTTCCTCCGCGGCGGCCAGCACCTGGGCGAGCGGCGCGCCCGCGGCGGCGGTCACGGCCGCGGCGATCGCGCCCTCCACGAACGGCACGTCGGCCAGCACCACCCGCCCCGGCTCCTCGAGGAGCTTCGCGGTCAGCACCGAGCTGCCGAGGTCGGGAACGAGCAGCACGCCCGCGCCGCCGTCCACCTCGGCCACGGCCCGCTCGATGCGGTCGAGGCTGGTGCCGAGCTCGCCGTCCTCGGTGCCGCCCGCGCCCGCCACCATCGCCTCGGGCCCGGCGATCTGCCGCGCCAGCGCGGCCGCCTCGGCCGCCAGCGCGGCGCTGTGCGACACCAGGACGATCCCCACCATGCCGCTCACGCTCGCCTCCCGGGCCGGCCCCGCCGGGCCGTCACCTTCCGT
>NZ_JBSGJX010000042.1:0-71429 GCF_053605785.1 Nonomuraea sp. NPDC003754 | reverse complement strand
TCGTCCTCCCGCCACCACCGGTGTCCCGGGCCGGCCCCGCCGGGCCGTCACCTTCGTCCTCCCGCCACCACCGGTGTCCCGGGCCGGCCCCGCCGGGCCGTCACCTTCGTCCTCCCGCCACCACCGGTGTCCCGGGCCGGCCCCGCCGAGCCGTCACCTTCGTCCTCCCGCCACGGGTGTCCCGGGCCGCCCCCCGCGGGGGAGGTCACGGGCGCAGCGCGGAGACGAGGAGGGCGGCCGAGGCGGCGCCGGGGTCCTCGTGGCCGACGCTGCGCGGGCCCAGGTAGCTCGCCCTGCCCTTGCGCGCCTGCAGGGGGATCGTCGCCTTGGCCCCCTCGGCCGCCGCCACCGCCGCCCGCTCGAGCGCGTCGTCGGGTCGCAGGCCCTCCCGCGCCGCGTCGGCCAGCGCGCGCGAGGCGGGTGCCAGCGCGTCGACCATGGTCTTGTCGCCCTCCGCCGCCTTCCCGAGCCGCCGCACCGCGTCGATCGCCGTCGCGAAGGCGGTGGCCAGGTCGCCGAGGGAGACCTCCCGCGCGTCGCCCAGCGACTTGCCCAGCTGGCGGAACAGCGTGCCGTACAGGGGGCCGGAGGCGCCGCCGACCCGGCGGACCAGGGTGGTGCCCACGAGGGTGAGGAGCTGCCCGGGGTTGTCCTGCGGGCTCTCGGCCAGCGCCTCGCGGACGGAGGTGAAACCACGGTCGAGGTTGGTGCCGTGGTCGGCGTCGCCGATGGCGGCGTCGAGGCGGGTCAGCCGGTCGCGGTTGACCGACACGACCCGGATGGTCTCCTGGATCCAGGCGGTGAAGAAGGCGAGGTCCATCAGCGGCCCCACCGCAGCGCGGGCGTCTGCACGGGCGCGTCCCACAGGCGCGTGAGGTCGGCGTCGAGCCGGCACACCGTCACCGAGAAGCCCTGCATGTCGAGGCTCGTGACGTAGTTGCCGACCAGCGAGCGGGACACGCGCGCGCCCTTCGCCTTGACGTAGGCCGCCACCTCGGCGAAGGCGACGTAGAGCTCGATCAGCGGGGTGCCGCCCATGCCGTTCACCATGACCAGCAGGTCGCCGGCGAGGGGCAGGTCGCCGTGGATCGCGTCCATGGCGACGGTGGCGAGCTCCCGCGCGGGGGCGAGGGGAGCGCGGGAGCGGCCCGGCTCGCCGTGGATGCCGATGCCCAGCTCGACCTCCGTCTCGGGCAGGTCGAAGGTGGGCTTGCCGGCGGCGGGCACGGTGCAGGAGGTCAGCGCGATGCCGAACGACCTGCTGCGGGCCGCGACCTGCCCGGCGATCCGCGTGGTCTGCGCCAGCGGCGCGCCGCTCTCGGCCAGCGCGCCGGCGATCTTCTCCACGAACAGCGTGGCGCCCGTGCCCCTGCGCCCGGCGGTGTAGAGGGAGTCCTGGACGGCGACGTCGTCGTCGACCACGACGCTGGACACCGTCATGCCCTCCTCGGCGCACAGCTCGGCGGCCATCTCGAAGTTCATGACGTCGCCGGTGTAGTTCTTGATGACGTGGAGCACCCCCGCTCCGCCGTCGACGCGCCTGGTCGCCTCGACGACCTGGTCGGGCACCGGCGAGGTGAAGACGTCGCCGGGGCAGGCGGCGTCGAGCATGCCGTGGCCGACGAACCCCGCGTGCAGCGGCTCGTGTCCCGAGCCCCCGCCCGAGACCAGCGCCACCTTTCCCGGCCGTGGGGCGTCGGCCCGCCAGACCACCCGCCCGCCGACGTCGACCCGCAGCGTGGGGTGGGCCGCCGCGAGCCCCGCCAGCGCGTCGGCGACCACGGACTCCGGGTTGTTGATGAGCTTCTTCACGCGCATCCTCCTGCCCGCTCGTTCCAAGGGACGTGCGATCACGCCGACCTCTTCTCCGGTTTACGCCTGGATGCGGGCCGAAGCGCCTCTTTACCTCAATCTTGACCCGGAGTTCTGACAGCTGTCCAGGAGGGCGGGGCCTCCAGTGATCACGCGCCGGTGCTGAGCGCTCGGCGAGTGCGTTACCTTCTGCACATGGCTGAGATCGTGTACCCGCCGGTTATCGCCACCGCGCGGACCCTCTTCCGGATCATGGACTACCGCTTCCACATGGAGGGGACCGAGCACATCCCGCGCACGGGCGGGGCGGTGCTGGTCAGCAACCACATCAGCTATCTCGACTTCATCTTCGCCGGCTTCGCCGCGCTGCCGGCCAAACGGCTGGTGCGCTTCATGGCGAAGGACGACGTCTTCAAGCACCGCGTCTCCGGCCCGCTCATGCGCGGCATGCACCACATCCCCGTCGACCGTGGCGCGGGCGCGGGCTCCTACGCCACCGCGCTGCGCATGCTCAAGGCGGGCGAGATCGTGGGCGTGTTCGCCGAGGCGACCATCAGCCGTTCCTTCACCGTCAAGGACATCAAGAACGGCGCCATCCGCATGGCCCAGGCCACCAAGGTGCCGATGATCCCGGTGGCGCTGTGGGGCAGCCAGCGGCTGTGGACCAAGGGCCGGCCCAAGCGGCTCACCCAGCGCCACGTGCCGCTCACCATCCTGGTGGGCGAGCCGATGCACCCCAAGCGCGGCGACGACATGGCCGAGCTGACCACGCAACTGCACACCAGGATGTCGGAGCTGGTCGACCGGGCGCAGCGGACCTACCCGGAGATCCCGCCGGGCGTGTGGTGGCAGCCCGCCCACCTCGGCGGCACCGCGCCCACGCCCGAGGAGGCCGCGGCCATGGACGCCGCCGAGGCCGAACGCCGCAAGGACGACGAGTAGCGATCTTCTGGGAGGCTGGCTGCCAGCCGTACCGAAGGGGTCGAATGTTTGGGATCGTCCGCCCGTGCCGCCATGCGTTATGCGGTGGGTTGTTCAAGCAGTGGATGGCGCATCTGTGCGGGTTGTGCCTCGCGCTGCGCGACGAGCACGGCCATGCCTCCAGGCTGGTGACGAACTACGACGGGTTGCTGGTCTCGGTCCTGACCGAGGCGCAGACCGTCGCGGCGGCGCCGCGCAGGCGGGCGGCGCCGTGCGCGTTGCGCGGGTTCAAGGGCGCCGACGTGGTCGAGGCCCAGGGTGTACGGCTGGCGGCGTCGGTCTCGCTGGTCCTGGCGGCCGGAAAGCTGCGTGACCACGTCGCCGACGGCGACGCCCTCTACCGCCGCCGCCTGGTGGCCGCGGCCGCCGAGCGCGTGGCCGCCCGCTGGTCGCGGGCAGGATCCGACACGGCGGGCGCGCTCGGCTTCGACCCGGGACCGCTCACGCTGGCGGTGCGCGAGCAGACCCGGCTCGAACGCACGCCGGGCCTGTCGCTGCTGGAGCTGACCGCGCCCACCGAGGCCGCGGTCGCCGCCGCCTTCGAGCACACGGCGGTGCTGGCCGGCAAGCCCCACAACCGGCAGACGCTGCGGGAGGCGGGCCGCTTCTTCGGCCGGCTGGCCCACCTGCTCGACGCGGTGGAGGACCTGCCCCGCGACCGGGCCCAGGGCGCCTACAACCCGCTGGCGGCCACCGGCACGGACCTGGCCGGCGCCCGGCGCCACTGCGACGACGCCCTGCTGGGCCTGCGGCTGGCGGTGGAGGACCTCGACCTGGAGCGGCACGGCCTGGTCCGGGCGCTGCTGGTCAAAGAAGCCGGCCATGCGGTCACCCGCGCGTTCGCGGCGACCGATCCGGACAGCCCCGAACGCGTCAAGCGGCGCCCGGTGGACCCCGGAGGGCTGCTGTCGCTGGCGTGCACGACGCTGAGCTGCTGCACCTGCGGCCTGTACCGGCCGGAGTGGGACGAGGAGCACGAGCGCGGCTGCTGCTCCCGGCTCGACTGCAGCGGTTGCGAGGCCTGCGGCAACTGCGGCGACTGCTGCTCGTGCTGCGGCGACGGGTGCTGTGGCGACGGCTGCTCCTGCGGCTGCGACTGCTGAGCGGCCCCTCGGGGGGCCGCCTCGTCAGATCGCTTCCTGGTAGCTTCCCGGCGCGCGGACACTGGCCAGCATGCCCGCCACCCGCTCCGGCGAGGGACGGCGCGCGGGGTCGTGGTGGAGCAGACCCTCGATGAGCGGTCGCAGCATCCCCGCCCGGCGCGGGCGAGGGAAACCGCCCTGGCGGTAGAGCGCGAGAACGCTGGCGGCGTCCTTGCCCGGGTACGGCGGCCGCCCCTCGACCGCGCTGTAGAGCGTGGCCCCGAACGACCACATGTCGCCCTCCTTGGTGGCCATGCCGCCGGACAGCCGCTCGGGCGCCATGAAGGCGGGGGTGCCGCGCAGGCCGCCCGAGCGGGTGGAGGTCAGGTCGGCCTCGGCGGTGGCGATGCCGAAGTCGGTCAGGACGACCCGGTCGCCGGTCAGCATGACGTTGGCCGGCTTGACGTCGCGGTGCAGGACGCCTGACGTGTGCGCGTGGCGCAGCGCCCCCAGCAGGTGGCGGCCGAGGCCGGCGACGGAGGTGTCGGGCAGCGTGCCGACCTGGGAGAGCAGGTCGTGCAGCGACAGGCCCTCCAGGTACTCCATGACGATCCAGAGCCTGCCCTGCTCCTCGACGAGGTCGTGGACGGTGACGATGCTCGGATGGGTCAGCCGCGCCGCCAGCCTGGCCTCGCGCAGCACGCGCCTGCGCACCGCCTCGGCCTCGCCGACCAGTGTCAGCTCCTTCAGCGCCACCTCACGGTGGAGAAGCTGGTCGAACGCGCGCCACACCACGCCCATCCCACCCCGGCCCGCCTGCTCGCCAAGCCGGTATCGCCCGCCGCCGATCTCCCGCATGTCATCCCCTCGTCGCTAGGGGTAATGATGTCAAATGATCGCGAAGGATATGCCGCCTCGACTGATCTAGATATATGCGCGTTCGTAGGCATGCAGGTCAGAGCGGTAAGAACGTCGAGTCCGAGTCCCAGATCACTTTTCCTGACGGGTCGGTCAGGACCGCGTTGCCGTCGTCGCGCAGGACCAGTTCGCCGCCGGGCGCGCCTGCCGTACCGGAGCGGAAGGAGACCAGGTGGCGCCTGCGGTCGCGGGCCGCGCGGTAGACGACCAGCGCGCCCTCCGGCTGGAGCACGCACACGCTGCCGCGCTGGGGTGAGGTCATCCTGGCGTGGCGGCGGGCCACGCCGTCGGAGAAGAGGGTCAGCACGCCCTTGTCGGTGATCTCCAGCGAGTGCCTGCCGTCGGGGGAGCGGATGGGGAAGCCGTGCTCGATGGACTCGAAGCTTCTGATCCGGTTGTAGGAGGCCTGCCTGATCTCGGTGCCCGTGCACGGCGACCAGACGGGCCTGCCGTCGGGGGCGTAGATGACGAGGTTGCCGTCGTCGTGCAGGACCAGGAAGGAGCCCTCGGGGTGGCGGAAGGCGGGCTCGGGCCAGACGGCGCCCGCGGCGTTCCTGAGGCCGAGCGAGCGCCCGCGGTCCATGGTGAGCCTCCCGCCGGGCACCCAGTGGTCGGTGGCCCACAGCGGCCTGCCGTACCTGTCGCTCGGCAGGGTGCCCTGGTCGTAGAGGACGAGGTTGCCGTCGGTCTGATACTCCAGCTTGAACTCCCGCCAGCCCTGTGCGGTCCTGCGCGAGAGGATCCGGTCGCCGGGGTTCATCGACTCGCCTGACTTGAGTACGCGCGTGCGCTCGGCCATACCACTCACACAGCCACAGGCTCGGGTGTGCGGGCAAGAGCCCGGGCGGCGAGAGGCATGACCATGAGGCAGAGGACGACCGCCCCGACGAAGACGACGGGCAGGCCCGCCACGCCGCCGACGACGCCGCCGAGCGCCGCGCCCAGCGGGTTGCCGCCCATCCCGATGAGCCGGTAGGCGGAGTTGACGCGGCCCAGCAGCTCCTCGGGGATGATCCGCTGGCGGAAGGAGACGACCAGCACGTTGCCCGCCGCGCTGGTGGCGCCGAGCAGGACGCCGGTGACGTAGACCGACGGGACGGTGGGCACGAGCACCGGCAGCAGCAGGGAGAGTCCGTTGACGGTCCAGAGGATGACCAGCGTCCTGCCCTCGCCGAACCGGCGGGCGGTCCGATGGGCGAGCAGCGAGCCCGCGATGGCGCCGACGGCCAGGACCGTCAGGACCGCGCCGTACTGGCCGGCGGTCATGCCGATCACCGACTCCTCGCCGACCGCCCACAGGACGAACACCGACAGGTAGGCCGAGCTGCACATGTTCATCACGCCGGCCGCGACGGCCAGGTCGCGGACCGTGCGGTCGCGCACCAGGTAGCGCAGGCCGGTGGCGATGTCCTGGCGCAGGGGCGCCGTGGAGACGGTGGCGGAGCGGTGGCGCCCCCGCATGCCGAGCAGGAGCAGCCCCGCGGCGGTGTACAGCAGCGCGGGCGCGCCGAACAGGGCGGCCGGCGCGAGGGCGGCCAGGAACCCGGCCACCGGCGCGCCGACGAAGCTGTTGCCGATCGTCCGCGCCGCGACGATGTGGCCGTTGGCCCTGCCGAGATCGTCCTTGCCGACGACCATCGGCAGCACGCTCTGCGCCGCGGTGTCGTTGAAGACCTCGCAGGCCCCTGAGACCAGAAGGATGGCCAGCAGGAGCGGCAGGCTGAGAGCGTCCGTGGCCACGGCGACGGCCGTACCGGCCAGGGCCACGGCCCGAGCCCACGCGGTGACCACCATGATCCGGCGGCGGTCGCCGCGGTCGGCGAGGGCGCCGGCGTGCAGCGCCAGCAGCAGCCACGGCAGCGTGGTGGCCACACCGGCCAGCGAGACCAGCGCCGGGTCGCGGGTCAGGGTGATGGCGAGCAGCGGGGCGCCGGTCAGGAGCACGCCGTCGGCGAGGTTGGCCGAGGTCGTGGCGGCGAGCAGGTATCTGAAGGAGCGTCCCACGGTCTATCCTTTATGCGTAGGAAGTTGTGCACAGGTTTCTTTGCAAAGATAAGGCTGCACACTGTGGAAGGCAAGACCGTCAGAGAGATGGACGCCCAGGCGCTGAAGGCGTTCACGCATCCGGTCCGGATGCGGCTGTACGAACTGCTCGAGGAGTACGGCGCGGCGACCGCCACCATGCTGGCCGGCCGTATCGAGGAGAACACCGGCGTGACCAGCTACCACCTGCGGCAGCTGGCCCGGCACGGGCTCGTCGTCGAGGTGCCGGAGAAGGCCAGGGGCAAGGAGCGGTGGTGGCGCGCGGCCGGCTTCACCAGCGACACCGACAGGTTCCGCAAGGACCCCGACACGGCCGAGGCCGCCGAGGTGCTCATGGCCGGTCTGGTACGCCAGCGGCACGCCGAGCTGGCCCGCTGGGTCGAGGAGTCGAGGACCGCGTCCCGCGAATGGATCGAGGCGGCCACGCACACCCGGCGCCACCTGCGACTGAGCCGGGAGCACCTGGCCGAGCTGGGCAGGCGGGTGCAGGAGCTGCTCGACTCCTACGACGACGACGGTGACGACGGCGAGCGCGTCATCGTCCACTTCGACGCCTTCCCGCTGGGCCTGTCCGGCGATCAGGCGGACGGCTGACCGGTAACCGCGCCGGCGCCCGACGCGAGCCGGCGGGCCGGTCGGTTCCCTTCTCGGCGAATCCGGCGGGCGGTCAGGCGGACGGCCGGCCGGTTCCCGCCTCGGCGGATGCGCGCGGTCAGGCGGACGCCTGTTCCGGCCTCGGCGGATGCGGGTGGTCAGGCGGACGGCTGGCCGGTTCCCGCCTCGGCGGATGTGGGCGGGCGGCGCCATCGTTCGGTGAACAGCCTCCCGGTCGGGGCCGGCCCGGGCAGCGGCTCGCCGTGCACGGCGCGCAGGCCGTCCACGGCGATGGCGACCAGGCGGGCGCGGGCGGCGGCGGCCTCGGCGAGCATGTCGCCGCGCCCCTGCTTGCGCAGCTGGTCGAGCAGGGGAGAGCTGCCCAGCTGCTCGATCAGCAAGGAGACGTCGACGGCGGTCACGCCGGGCCGCAGCGCCCCCGCCTCGCCGGCCCTGGTGACGAGCGCGTCGAGCAGCTCGTCACCCCTGTCGTTCTTGACCCGCATCTCCTGCGTGCCCTCGACCGTGCCGGCGACCGGGCTCAGCGTGCCCTGGCCGAACTCCACGCAGGCGGTGATGAAGCCGGCCAGCCCCTCCCACGGGTCGTCGGCCGCCAGCCCCTGCTCCGCGGCCGCGATCCACTGGTCGAGGGAGAGCACCAGCAGCCGCTGGAAGAGCTCCTCCTTGGTGCGGTAGCGCCGGTAGAGGCTGCCGATCCCGACACCCGCGCGGGCGGCGATCGCGGCCACGGAGGCGTGCGCGCCGTCGGCGGCCAGCACCTCCCTCGCCGCCTGGAGCAGCGCCCGGTCGTTACGCTCGGCCTCCGCCTGCCGCCTGCCGCGAGGTCTGCTGTCGGTCATGACGCACAGCCTACGACGGCTCGCGGAGCCCTTCACTCCGGCCGGACTCAGGCCGGACTCGGGCCGCGCTCCGGCCGGTGCTCGTGCCGCGCTCGTGCCGTACTCGTGCCGCGCTCCGGCCGCGCTCCGGCCGCGTTCGTGCCGGACTTGGGCCGCGCTCGGGCCGCGGCCGGACCTCGCGAGCGGGTCAGAGTCCCACCGGACCCGCCGGCAGGGCGTCGGCCAGGTAACCGTCCAGGTCGGGGACCTCGGGCGCCAGCATGTGGCGGACGAAGGCGCTGCGCTCGTGCTCCAGCGGCGGCAGCTCCCACACGCAGCCGATCCACGGCCGCTCCAGCGTCATGAAGTTCGTCGGATCCTCGTCGGGGCAGCCGACGGCCGGCTGCCCCGCGCACGCGGTGTGGATCTCGAGCACGTTGTCCCACACCCACGTGTAGACCAGCACGTAGGCGCCGCTGTCGCCGCCCCGGTGCAGCACGATCCAGCCCGCGGGCGAATCGTCGGCGGACGGGGGGACCAGCCGCGGAACGTACGCGTAGGCCGCCTTCTCCACCTCGGGCTCGATCTCGTGCCCCTCGCGGTCGACGTGATATCGCTTGTACGGCCTGCCGCCCAGCGTGACGGGCGGCAGGGAACGCAGGTTCTTCTCCAGGAAAGCCATGACCTGGACGATAAGGATCACCCACTGACATCTATTGTCAGTGGATGCGCGCCTCCCGCCTGCTTTCGGCCCTCCTCCTGCTCCAGACGCGCGGCAGGATGACCGCGCAGCAGCTGGCCGACGAACTCGGCGTCAGCGTCCGCACCGTCTACCGCGACGTCGAGGCGCTGCACGCCTCCGGCGTCCCTCTGTACGGCGAGGCCGGCCACGAGGGCGGCTACCGGCTCGTCGACGGCTACCGCACCAGGCTGACCGGCCTGACCGAGAAGGAGGCCCAGGCGCTCTTCCTGGCCGGGCTGCCAGGGCCGGCCGCCCAGCTCGGGCTCGGCGCCCTGGCCGCGGCGGCCGAGCTCAAGATCGAGGCGGCGCTCCCTCCCGACCTGCGCGAGGGGTCGCGGTGCGTGCGCGAGCACTTCCACCTCGACGCGCCCGGCTGGTACCACGACGGCGACCAGGTGCCGCACCTGCCCGCCCTGGCCGGCGCCGTGTGGAACAAGCTCGTCATCGACGTCCGCTACCGGCGCTGGCGGGAGCCGTACGAGGTGGAACGGACGCTGGAGCCGTACGGGCTGGTTCTGAAGGCCGGCAAGTGGTACCTCGTCGCGCGCAGCGGCGACAGCCTGCGCACCTACCGCGTCAACCAGATCCTCGACCTGCGGGTGACCGAGCGCGCCTTCGACCGGCCCGAGGGGTTCGACCTGGCCGCCCACTGGCGCGCGCACCTCAAGGACTTCCGGGCCCGTCTCGTCCAGGGCCACGCCGTCGTACGGCTGTCGCCCGCCGGCGTCGAGCGGGCCGGCGAGGTGATGAGCTCGGCCGTGATCGAGGCGATCTCCAGCGGCGTGACGGGCGCGGACGGCTGGGTCACCGCGACCGTCCCGATCGAGTCGCTGACCCACGCGCAGACCGAGTTCCTCAAGCTGGGCGCGGAGGCCGAGGTGCTGGAGCCCCCGGCCCTCAGGGACAAGCTGGTCGCGACGGCCCGCGCCATGGCCGCCCTGTACGCGACCTGACCGCGGGTCCCGCTACGGCGTCTCGGCGGCGGCGAGCGTCTCGCGGATGACGTGGCGGGCGTTGGCGGAGATGACCGGGTTCGTCGCGCGGTAGTACGGGAGCTGGATGACGGCCATGGACAGCGCCCAGCCGCGACCGCGCGCCCAGGTGGCGTCGTCGACGTCCAGGGCGTCCCTGAACACGCTTCTGGCCGGGGACGGCAGCAGGTTCCACGCGGGGATCAGGTCGCAGGCGGGGCCGCCGACCCCGACGGCGGCGAAGTCGAGCACCGCGGCGAGCCTGCCCCGGGCGACCAGCAGGTTGCTGGGCATGAGGTCGGAGTGCACCCAGCGGGGCGCGCCGGTCCACACCGGCGCGGCCAGCGCCTCGTTCCACACCGCGATGGCCGCGTCGGCGTCGAACGGCTCGTCGATGCGGCGCAGTTCCTCGATCGCGGCGCGTGTGCCCGCGTCGGCGGTCGCCAGCGGGACACCTCGGTAGGCGGTCGGCCCGCCGTCCAGGTCGGCCTTGTGCAGCGCCTGGACGAACCCGGCGAGGTCACGGGCCAGGACCTCGGCCTCGGCCTCGCCGACCCGGCCCTCGACCGGATTCTCGCCGTCGATCCACCGGTGCACCGCCCACGGCAGAGGGAAGCCCTCGGCGGGCCGGCCCGTCCCCGCCACGGCGGGAATCGGAACGGGCAGGACCGGCGCGAGCTCGGGCAGCCAGCGCGCTTCCCGCTCCAGGGACCTGACGCCGCCCGGCGTCAGGGGCAGGCGGACGGTGAACCCGGTGCCCAGGCGGTAGACCGCGTTGACGGTCCCGCCGGAGGCCAGCCGCTCGACCGGCAGGTGCGCCCACTGCGGGAACTGCTCCCGGACCAGCCGCCGGACCAGGTCGGCGTCGGTGTGGAGTTCGTCGGCGTGCATCGTGGCCATCCGAGCAGAAGACCGCCCGGCGACGCCACGCGTCAACAGCTTTTCCCGGGCGACACCCGTCCGGTTCAGCGGGTAGGTTGCGGCCGAGGGCCCACCACCGAGGGCCCGCACGGCACCGCCGCCCTGTCCGGTGAGACGCCCGGCTCCCGAGGGGAAGAGCCGATGACATCCGAGGCCGACCACACCGCCACCGTGCCGGCTGTCCGCGACGCTGCCGTGCGGGCTGCGCGCCGCCTGTGGCCCGCGTTCTCCCCGGGCGAGCTGCTGCACATCACCGGCAAGTCGGTGCTCCTGGCCGGCACCTGCGGGAGGCAGCCGGTCGTCGCCAAGCTGTTGCTCGACCGGGCGCCGTTCTGGCGGGCGATGTTCACCCGCGAGGTCCACGTCTACCGGGCGTTCACCACGTCGCCGCCGCCGGTCCGGGCGCCGCGCCTGGTGGCGGCCGACGCGGAGACGGGGGTGCTCATCACCGAGCGGCTGTCCGGCCGTCCGCTGCACGCCGACCGGTATCCGCGCGGGCCGCTTGCCGTCGGCGACCTTTCCGCCGTCCTGGACGCCGTCGACGCGCTCACCCGGTGGGGCCCGCCGGCGCCTCTCCGGGGGGAGGGCCGGGACGCTGCCGATCGGCTGGACCGCTACCACCACGACGGGCTCCTCGACGCCGCCGTCCACCGGGCCCTGGCGGCTCTGCTTGCGGAAGCCGGTCCCGAACGCCGCTTCGCCCACGGTGACGTCCTGCCCGCCAACATCTGGCTCACCGGCGACCCCGGCGCCCCGGTTTCGTTTCTCGACTGGGAGTTCGCCGGTCTCTTCCTGCCCGGCCGCGACCTGGCATTGCTGTGGGTGCTGCTGCGGGACGTGCCCGGGGCCCGCGACCTTGTCGTCGGCCGGGTGGGAGCCGACCCGGTCGCGAGGGCGGCGTTCACTGTCAACCGGGGGATGTTGCTCGCCCGCGAACGGCGTATCCACCGCGAGGCCGCGCCCGGCGCGTGGCGCGACACCCGCCTGGCCGCCCTGGAAGCCGACTGGGACACCTTCCGCGCGACCGTCCTGCATGAGCCGACCGTCCTCCGCGAGGCGCGGCGGGCATCCCGGCCGGCCCGCGGTCCCAAGGGCTCAGGCGGCGGCCTGCCGTAGCCGGCCATGCCGCACGTCGGCGCCTGTGCTCAGGACGCGAGGCCCGTGGCCGCCGGTTCCTCCCGGGAGAATGCCGGCGGCGGGGGGATCACGGCTTGCGGTAGGCGAGGAGCTGGCGGCGCTGGGTGATGGTACCCACCCAGTGGGACACGTCCAGCAGGGCCGCCAGCACGATCCAGAACCACTCCCAGCCCCGCAGCCCGATGCCGGGCGTGTACAGGATGACGTACATCAAGGTAGCGAACGGCAGGAAGATGAGCCCGAGCAGCGGCCAGATCCAGGTGTGGAACGCCGCGTCGACCAGCAGGGGACGCGCCACCCAGACGATGAAGAGCCCCAGCCGCGGGAAGAGTCCCGCGAACACCGCGAACAGACACCCCATGCCGCCACCTCGCCGACCGCGGATATTCACCCCGAAAGGGTTCTAGAGAGGAAATCCCCGGTCCCGTGCTCTCGCGCTCCCAGCGCCTCGTCAAGATTGCGTCAGACATCCTTGACGAGCGCGGTCCGCATCACCGGGTGGCCGGCCCGGCGCTTCTCTCAGGGCAGGCTCGTCCAGAGGCCTTCCAGCCAGTCAAGGGCCGGATCGGAAAGCCAGTTCACGACAAAGCCGAGGACGAATGCCAGAACCAGGAAAACCGCTTGCTGAGCGAGTCCGGATCGATTCTGGCCCACGAACTGCCGCTGCAGCGCTTTCTCCAGCGCCTTCACCTGTTCGGGAGTGAGAGCGGCCAGGCGTTCCTTCTCCTCCACCTGGGCGCTGAGAGCGTCAAGGGCGGCGAGCCGTTCCTGGAGGTAGAGTTCCAGCTCGTTGGAGACCGCCTTGGCTTCCGTGACCACCGTGGTGAGCACCTCGATGCGGTTCGTGAGAACGTCCTTCCGGCGAAGGATCAGCTCTTCGCGACGCCTGCGGGCGCGTACCATCCGCTGCACCGCGGTGACGACGGCGAAGATGACGAGCGGGACGCCCAGCAAGACGGAGAAGAAGTACAGAAGGAAGATCGACCACTCCCCGTCGAGCCCGTAGAGCAACATCGCCATCACGAAGGCCGCCGCGCACCAGGCGCCAAGGACGGCGATCGCGATGGTGCAGCCGCCGCTCGTGTCCACCTGTCGCTTCCCGTTCTCGGAATCAGGCGCGTCCGGTGAAGACGTCGCGGCGGGCGCCTTGGGGGGCGTCTTGGGAGGCTCGGTGCCGGGTTCCGGTTGGTCGGGAGATGCCGTCACGTAGGTAGAGTGCCGGTTCGCCAACCACACGATCAACCCTGATCCACAGATCCACGATCCTCGGCGGCGGTCGATTCCAGCGAGGCGCGGCCGCGCCGGCACAGGACCTGACGTCGTTCTCGGCAGGCTATCGTGGCGGTCATGGTCGTCCCCCCGTCGTTGGAGCCCGCCGTCTTCCACGCGGCACTGCGCGATCAGTTCGAGGCGTTCCTCGACGAGCACCGGTCCGCGCTGAACGACAGCTTGACCGGGTTGACCGAGGAGCAGGCGCGCCGGTCGCTGGTCACGTCCAAGACCACGTTGCTGGGCCTGGTCAAGCACGCCACGTTCGTCGAGAAGGTCTGGTTCGACGAGGCGATCACGTGCCGGTCCCGCACCGAGATCGGCATTCCCGACTCGCCTGACGAGTCGTTCGACATCGACGACGGCGACACGATCGCCTCCGTCCAGCGGGCCTACCAGCAGGCCTGCGCGGCGTCGCGTCAGGCCACGGCGGAGCTGACGCTGGACGACCTCCTCCGCGGCAACCGCCGGGGCCCGCTGCCGCTGCGTTGGGTCTACCTCCACATGCTGCGTGAACTGGCCCAGCACTGCGGCCACGCGGACATCCTCCGTGAGCAAGTCCTCGGCGGCACCACACATCGCGGGTAGCCGGGGAGCACCTCAGTCCGGCCTCGGTTGCGCCGACAGCGGCCATCATCATCAGGACGGCCCGGGCAGGGAGGCGCCGGCGACGACCGGCGTGAAGGCGAGGAGCGGATCGTGTGAGTCGAGGAGGGACCGAAGCCCTTTCCGACCATCCAGCTCTTGCCGGCGGGCAGGCGGTCCGCCCAGATGCCTCCGCGATGGTAGTGCGCCGTCGTCCGCCTCGACTCGGTTCAAGGCCGAGCACGGTCGTGCATGCCGTCAAGGTGACGCGGCGGTGGTGCCGAGCTCGACGCAGCACGCGCCCGGCCGGGGGACCAGGGCGGCCGTGATCGTGGTGGCGCCGAGCCCGTCGCAGTAGGCGGCCAGGAAGGCGTGGTTGATGCCGCAGACCAGGTCGGGGTCCTTGGCCGCCAGCGGGTGGAAGGGGCAGTTGTTCAGCTGGATCCGGGTCGGCGTCACGCGGACGGGTTCGAAGCCGTGGCCTTCCAGCATGTGCCCGACGTAGGTGAGGGCGCGTTCGGCGCCGAGACGGCCCGGCTTGAGCCGTTCGCGTTCGGCGTGGCCGAGGGCGTGGCCGCGGTGGCTCGCCACGCGCACGGCGGCCTGCGGCCCGCTCTCTTCCGGCCGTTGCGTCCGGACCGCGTCCATCAGGATCTCGGCGAGCAGGCCGTGCTCGCGCTGCGGGATGCTGATCCGCACCTCGAGGTCGGTGGGCCGGTAGACCTTGGGCGCCCGCCCCACCCGGCGCACCGCGTCGGGCTTGCCGTACTCCGCGGACAGCAACCCCACGTCGACCAGCTTGTCCAGGTGGAAGGCGGCGAGCTTGCGGGAGATGCCGGCGTTCTGCGCGGCCTCGTCCCGGGTGACCGGGACCGGTGATTGCCGGATGAACTCGTACATGCGGCGCCTCAGCTCGTCGCCGAGCGCCGCTACGGCCTGCACCGCGTCCCGCGTCACCCGAACACAATAACACCCGCCCTGATGGTCGAAACCGCGAAGTGCTTGACCGTCGCGGGAATAAGACTAAGACTTGTTGGTGAAATTGGAGGTGGTGCCAATGTCCGATCAGCTGCATCAGGCCAAGCGTCCCGTCACGATGATGGCCGGTCCGTACGGGCATCCGCTGCACCCGATCCTGGTCACCGTGCCGATCGGCGCCTGGGTGACCAGCCTCGTCTTCGACCTGGCCTCGCACGTCGTCGGCGACGCCGGCTTCCTCGTTCGCGGATCGCTGTGGCTGATCGCGATCGGGGTGATCGGCGCCCTGGCGGCGGCCATGTTCGGCTTCCTGGACTTCCTCGCCATTCCCCCCGGGACCGCCGCCTTCCGCACGGCCCGCGTCCATCTGGTGCTGAACCTCGCCGTCACCGCCGCGTACGGCGTGGCCTGGGCCTGGCGGTCCGGCGACCACGCGGGGCCGGTCCCCGTCGGGCAGATCGCGCTGTCGGTGGTCTGCCTGGCCGTCCTGTCGGTGTCGGGCTACCTGGGCGGGATGCTGGCCTACCGCTACGGCGTCCGGGTCGCCGACGAGACCACCCAAGCAGAAGGCTTCCGTTCCTGACCTCAGGGAGGCAGATCATGGCCGTCGCCGCACTCGTCACCTGGTTGCTCACCGCACTGGGCGGCTTCTTCATGCTCGGCGTGTGGATCTCCCACGGCGGGCTCCGCCGCAAGGAGGCGGCATCCAGCCGCTTCCCGACGCCGGTGATCTTCGGTCACATGCTGCTCGCCGCGACCGGGCTGATCTTCTGGATCCTCTACCTGGCGCTCGACAGCGGGGCCCTGGCATGGATCGCGCTGATCGTGCTGCTCCCGGTCGCGCTGCTGGGCTTCGTCATGCTCGCCCGCTGGATCCCGGTGTACCGCGCCCGCGCCGCCGCCACGGCGGCGCCGCCCGAGCGGGCCATCCCGGTCCCCGTCGTGGCCGGGCACGGCCTGCTCGCCGTCGTCACCCTCGTCCTGGTCCTGGTCACCGCGGTGACCGGGGGCTGACAGGCGGTCTGGCGTCAGGCCCGCGGCGGGTGGGCCGGTGCTCCTCCACGATCATCCCTGCCGCCGGTTTCTGCACCTGACTCCTCGAAGGCCGGGCCGGATCCGCGGTGGCCGCCGTGCCAACCACCGAACGTGTCCTCCCGCGCGCTCAACGACGATGCTTCTCGCGGCGTCGGTGCTCTTGCACAGAGGCTCGGACTGCTTCGTTCCCACTGTCGATCGCCCGGCGGTACCAGGTGCGGGCCTCCTTCACCCGCCCCTGCTCATACTCCAACTTGCCCAGGTCGAACATCGCCCACGGCGCATAGTCGGCGTGGCCGGTGTCGGCCGCCCGGCGGTACCAGGTGCGGGCTTCCTCCACTCGCCCCTGCTCATCTTCCAAGGTGCCCAGGTTGAGCATGGCCCTCGGCGCGATGCCGGCGTCGCCGGTATCAGTCGCCCGGTGGTACCAGGTGCGGGCCTCCTCCACCCGTCCCTGCTCATCTTCCAGGGTGCCCAGGTTGAGCATCGCCCTCGGCGCGATGTGGGCGTCGCCGGTGTCGGCCGCCCGGCGGTACCAGGTGCGGGCCTCCTCCACCCGCCCGTCTTCGTTCTCCTCGAACTCGCCCAGGTTGAGCATCGCCACAGGCGCGATGTCGGCGTGGCCGGTGTCGATCGCCCGGTGGTACCAGGTGCGGGCTTCCTCCACCCGTCCCTGCTCATCTTCCAGGGTGCCCAGGTTGAGCATCGCCGCGGGCGCATAGTCGGCGTGGCCGGTGTCGATCGCCCGGCGGTACCAGGTGCGGGCCTCTTCCGTTCGCCCGTCTTCGTTCTCCTCCAACTCGCCCAGGTCGAACATCGCTCTCGGCGCATGGTCGGCATGGCCGCTGTCGATCGCTCGGCGGTACCAGACGCGGGCCTCGTCCACCCGTCCCTGGTCATGTTCCAGCTCGCCCAGGTTGAGCATCGCCGCAGGCGCGATGTCGGCGTGGCCGGTGTCGATCGCCCGGCGGTACCAGGTGCGAGCCGCCGCCACCCGGCCCCGCTCAGATTTCAAGACGCCGAGATCGAACATCGCTGAAGGCGCAAGGTCGGTGTGGCCACTGTTGACCGCTCGCTGGAGCCGGCGGCGGGCCGCCGCGGCGATGCGGTAAATGGTGTCCATGGAAGTGCCTTCGAGATGCAGTCGTAGGTGGCGTTCGGCGATGAGGCGATGCTGTGCGCTTACCCCGTGCCCTTTCAGCCTTTTGTGGTGATATATCCCTTTATCTTGCCGGATGATAGTAAAAGTCCCTTGCAGGACGCTTTCAGTGCACTTATCGGGTTTTACCGGCTGGGTAGGGATGGGAGGACGTCGAGCCTCCCGCCGTGAGGATCTTTTCCCAGGGAAGAAGGCATCGCCGGTGTCGTCGACCAGATCGAACGTTCACATCCACCGGACATCTCAGTCGTCGTGGGCGATGAGCATGAGCTGCCGCCACAGCAGCACCACGAACACCGCGGAACCGGCGAAGGCGAACCAGAAGGGCGCCGCGACACCGAGGCGGGTGGCCAGGACACCGCCGATCAACGAGCCGACCACGAGCCCGGCGTAGACGCAGACGGTGTTGACGCTGCCCACTCGGCCCTGCAGTTCAGGTGGGACCGCGCGCTGGCGGACGGTGACCGAGGTCGTGCCCCATATGAACGCGTGCGCGCCGAAGGCCAGGAAGATGCCCCCGGCGACCCACGGCGAATGGGTCAGGGCCAAGCCCAGGTGAGTGAACGTTTCGATGATGAGCCCGATGCGCATCAGGGCGCCGAGGCTCACCCTGCGGGTGATGGCCCCGTAGAGGCCGGTGCCGATCAAGCCGCCGATCCCGCCGATGGTGGTCATCAGACCGAAGCCCAGGGCGCCGAGTCCGAGCTGCTCCTGGGTGTAGAGGACGAGAACCGACCAGGCCGCGCCGAACGTGAAGTTGAAGATCAGGATTGTGAGCGCCAGCGTGCGGACCGCCGCGTGGCGGATCGTCCAGCTGAATCCGGCGATCAGTTCCCGCGCGGTGTCAGGCACGAGATCGTCGGCCTGCCGGCCGTGTGGCGGCAACCTGATCCGGGAGACCAGGACGATCCCCGCCACCGCCAGGAGCAGCTGGCCCGCGAACGGCCAGGTCAAGCCCAGGCCGAACAGTGCCGCGCCGATCGGCGGCCCGGCGAGCTGATTGAGCGTGATGAACCCCGTGCCCAGGCGGGCGTTGGCGATGACGAGATCGTCCTTGCTGACCATCATGGGAGTCAGCGTGGCCGTCGCGTTGTCGGCGAACACCTCGGCGATGGACCGGAGCGTGAGCGCCACCAGCGCCGTCGCCACGGTCACGGTGCCAGTCACCATGAGCGTGACGAGCGCCGCCAGCACCACGGCCCGCACCGCGTTCGCGACGAGCACGATCCTGCGCCGGTTGTACCGATCCGACAGCACGCCCGCGTACAGGCTGAACAGCAGCGGCGGCGCCCAGCCCACCAGGGCCGACAGCGAAATCATCAGCGGGTCGCGCGTCAACGTCGCGATCAGCAGGGGGCCCGCCGCGGCCGCGACCCCATCGCCGAGATTTGTCAGCCAGCTCGAGGCCAGCAACCATCGGAATCCGGTCCCCAGCCGGGCAGGCAGGACTCGCTCCACCACTGTGATCACGAGCGCAAAACCATACGTTTCGAGAGCATCAACGGCAACGCGTTTTCGCGTCTACGCACGGTGTGGCGAGTGGTCGTAGACGACAGTCTGCCCAGCTCACGCTGCGACAGGCCGGTCTGATGGCGCAGGTGGCGTCTGGACGACGGTTGCCACGCGTGATCGAGGGCAACCGGGTCCTGACGCGTGAAGCCGCGCCTGCTGCTCGGGCCGGGCGAAGATCCGGGCAGCGAGCCCGTGCTGCCGCGGGCCGCGTACGGGGACCACGCCCGGCCCGATCCCCCTTGCCGCCACCGCCGGAGTCCAGGCGGTGTGCGCGCATGCCGTAACCCTGCCTAGGAGATCTTGACGTAGCCGGTGGCTTCGGCGATCCGGCCGTCCCGGAGCCACATGAGGTTGACGCCTCTGGTCACTGTTCCGTCGGCCGACCTGGCGCGCCAGCGGATGGTCGCCCGCTCGCCGTCGCCGGTGACGTCCTCGACGGTCCAGGTGGTGCCGTGGTCGGCGGCCAGCGCCGACCAGAATCCCAGCGCCTCGCCTGGACCGGAATAGGTGGCGCCGTCGACGTTCTCCAGGACGCAGTCCTCGGCCACCACGTCGGCCAGCTCGGACGCGTCGTGCGTCTGGAAGGCAGCGTTGAACCGATCGATCACTTCGCTCATGGAAGCGATCCTGCCGAGGTGGCCTGCCGCCGGGCAATTCCCCGCGGGGAATCGTGGCCTGGAAAACGGCGGCGCCCCGGGCCCGTGCGGGGACCCGGGGCGCCGGTACGCGGTGCGCGTGGGTGCGCGCGCTGGTCAGGGGAGCAGGAATCCCCTAACTCACCGCGTGTGCGGAAATATCAGCCCATGTGTGGGTAGCGGTGGTCGGTCGGCGGCACGAACGTCTCCTTGATCGTGCGGGCGTTCACCCACCGGATCAGGTTGAAGATCGAGCCCGCCTTGTCGTTCGTGCCCGAGGCCCGCGCCCCGCCGAACGGCTGCTGCCCGACGACCGCGCCCGTCGGCTTGTCGTTGATGTAGTAGTTGCCCGCGGCGAACCGCAGCCGCTCCGACGCCGACGCGATCGCGTAGCGGTCCTGCGCGATGAGCGACCCCGTCAGCGCGTACGGCGAGGCGGCCTCCATCTGGTCGAGCACCGTGTCGAAGGACGAGTCGTCGTAGACGTGCACGCCGAGGATCGGCCCGAAGTACTCCTTGACGAAGATCTCGTCCGTCGGGTCGTCCGACACCAGGATCGAGGGCTTGACGAAGTAGCCCACGCTGTCGTCGTAGGAGCCGGTGAGCACGTCGATGGAGCCGGTCGCCCTGGCCCGGTCCAGCGCCGCCTTGTGCTTGGCGAAGGCCCTGTCGTCGATGACCGCGCCCATGAACGTGGACAGGTCGGCCGCCACGTCACCCACGGTCAGCGACTCGGCGGTGGCCACCAGGTCGTCCTTGATCCGCGACCAGATGGAGCGCGGGACGTAGGCGCGCGAGGCCGCCGAGCACTTCTGGCCCTGGTACTCGAAGGCGCCCCTGATGAGGGCGGTCGACAGCACGCCCGGGTCGGCCGACGGGTGCGCGAGCACGAAGTCCTTGCCGCCCGTCTCGCCCACCAGGCGCGGGTAGCCGCGGTAGCGGGCGATGTTCGCGCCGACCGTGCCCCACAGGTGCTGGAAGGTCGCGGTGGAGCCGGTGAAGTGGATGCCGGCCAGCTCGGGGTGGGCCAGGGCGACCTCGGAGACCGCCTGGCCGTTGCCGGTGACCATGTTGATGACGCCCGGCGGCAGGCCGGCCGCCTCGAGCAGCCGCATCGTGTGGTGCGCGGCGAACTGCTGGGTGGGCGACGGCTTCCACACCACGACGTTGCCCATGAGCGCGGCCGAGGTCGGCAGGTTGCCGGCGATGGCCGTGAAGTTGAACGGCGTGATCGCCAGGATGAAGCCCTCCAGCGGGCGGTACTCCATGCGGTTCCACACCCCGGCCGAGGAGGTCGGCTGCTCGGTGTAGAGCTGGCGGGCGTAGGCGACGTTGAAGCGCAGGAAGTCGATCAGCTCGCAGGCCGCGTCGATCTCGGCCTGCTGCACCGACTTGGACTGGCCGAGCATCGTGGCCGCGTTCAGCGTGGCGCGCCACGGCCCGGCGAGCAGGTCGGCGGCCTTGAGGAAGATGGCGGCCCGCTCGTCGAACGACAGCGCCCGCCAGGCGGGAGCCGCGGCCAGCGCCGCGTCGACGGCGTCCTGCACGTCCTGAGCCGTAGCGTCGTTGGTACGGCCCAGGACGGCGGTCTTGTTGTGCGGCTGCACGACGTCGAGGGCCGCGCCGCCACCCATCCGCTGCGCACCGCCGATGGTCATGGTCAGGTCGATCGAGGACCCGGCCAGTTCCTTGATGCGGTTCTCCAGCGTGGTGCGCTCGGCGCTGCCGGGCGCGTAGCCGTACACCGGCTCGTTGGCCGGCGTCGGGACGTTGCTGATCGCATCCATGATCACTTACCCCCAAGGGCACGAAGGAAGAAGGCGACGTTGGCGGGACGCTCGGCCAGGCGGCGCATGAAGTAGCCGTACCAGTCGTCGCCGTAGGGGACGTAGACGCGGACCGTGTGGCCGGCGCCCGCGAGGGACTCCTGCTTGTCGGTCCTGATGCCGTAGAGCATCTGGTACTCGTAGTCGCCGACGGCGCGGGAGAACCTGTCGGCGAGCAGTTCGGTGATGGCGATGAGCCGGTCGTCGTGCGTGGCCACCATGGGGTAACCCTTCCCCGCCATGAGGATCCGCAGGCATCGCACGTAGGCCTTGTCGACCTCGGCCTTGCTCTGGTGGGCGACCGAGGCGGGCTCGCGGTAGGCGCCCTTGACCAGGCGCACCCTGCTGCCCTCGACGGCCAGGTCGCGGCAGTCGGCCTCGCTGCGGAACAGGTAGGCCTGGACGGCGACGCCGGTGGAGGGGAAGTCCTCGCGCAGCGCGCGCAGGATGCCCAGCGTGGAGTCGACCGTGGTGTGGTCCTCCATGTCGAGGGTGACCGTGGAGCCGTTGGCGGCGGCGGCCGCGCAGATCTCGCGGGCGTGGTCGAGCGCCATGGAGTCGCTCAGCTCCTGGCCGACGGCCGACAGCTTCACCGACACCTCGGCGCGCGTGCCGAGGCCCAGCGGGCGCAGCGCCTCCAGCAGCGTGAGGTAGGCCTTCGCGGTCGCGGCGGCGGCGCCCGCGTCGCGGGTCTCCTCGCCCAGGTGGTCGATGGTGACGGTCAGCCCGCCGTCCACCAGGCGCTGCACGGCGGAGCTCGCCTCGGCGACGCTCTCGCCGGCGACGAACCGGTCGACGACCTTCCTGGTCGGCGGCAGCCCTGACACGGTGCGGCGCACGAGCGCGCTGCGCGACCCGGCGAGAAGTACGTGACCCAGCATGTTTCCAGGCTAAAACCCCTGCTCACGAGGGGCCCATTGACGTCCGTAACGCGGGTTGTGGCAGGCTGTCATACAAATGCACAACACCGATGACCTACAGGAGACCGTCGACGAGATCGCCCGCGTTCTCGGGGTCTCCGCGACGCTGGAGGACCGCTCCTTCCGGCTGCTGGCGTACGGCGCGCAGCACGGCGACATCGACACCGTCCGCCAGGAGTCCATCCTGCGCAGACGCGCCAGCCGCGAGGTCCGCGACTACTTCGAGCGCTTCGGCATCGCCAGGGCGGAGGGCCCCGTCCGCATCCCCGCCGACCGGGAGCTCGGCGTCCTGGCCAGGGTGTGCGTCCCGCTCCGGCACACGTCGGTGACCTACGGCTACCTGTGGCTGCTCGGCACGCTCGGCGATGCCGAGCTGGCCCGCATCAGGCCGCTCACGTCCAGGGCGGCCGCCATGCTCGCCCAGGAGGCCCGCAGCCGCCACGACCTGGGCAGGGAGCTGGCCGCGCTGCTGTCGTCGGACCCCGAGCAGCGGGCCGGAGCCGCCCTCGACCTGGCCGGTCCCGTGACCGCGATCGCCGTCAGGGAGTCGCAGGAGCGGGTGGCCGCCCTCTGGACGCTGCCGCGCGGCGTGCTGGCCCGCGCGGGCCAGCCGGTCGCCGTGCTCGCCCCCGCGCACCTGGCGGGCGAGATCGCGGGCAACCTCCAGACCGCGTATGGCACCGCCGCCGGCATGGGCGCGCCGCGGGCCGATCCGGCCGACGCCTGGCAGAGCTTCCGCGAGGCCAGGCACGCCCTGCGGATCGCCGAGCACTTCCCGCGCTTCCATCCCGTCGCCTGCTGGCCCGATCTCGGCGTGCACCGGCTGCTGGCCCGGCTCGGCGGCGCCGACCTGCGCGAGCTGGCCGCCGAGACCGCGCCGCTGGACACCGAGCTGGCCCACACCGTCGAGACCTACCTCGATCTCGGCGGGCACGCCCAGAAGGCGGCGGCGGAGCTGGGCATCCACCGCCAGACCCTCTACTACCGCCTGGGCAAGGCCGAACGCCTGACCGGGCTCGACCTGTCGGACGGCGACGACCGGCTGGCCGTCCACCTGGGGTTGAAGGCGGTCAGGCTGCTCCGGTGAACCGGTAGACCTTCACCCAGTCGACGTACATCGACACGGTGTCGGGGGTGGCGGCGTTCCTGCACGGCGACCACTCGTTGCACACGACGTCGTTCTGCAGGGCCAGTCCCATCTTCCTGCCCTCGGGCACGTGCGGGCCGCGGTAGTCCCACACCTTCCGGCCGTCGAGCCAGAACGTCAGCCGTCCCGGCAGCCAGTCGACGGCGACCGTGTGCCACTGGGTGAAGTCGGCGCGCAGCTGCTTCTGCGCCCGCTCGCGGCCCGCGTGGACGAAGATGCCGCCGCCGCGCCGCTGCGGGTCGACGATCTCGGCGAAGTCGATCTCGGCGTAGTCGCCGTCGCTCTGACTGTCGGGCCACAGCAGCGCGACCGGGGTGTAGCCGGCGCCGGCCTCGGCCTTGAACCTGACCTCCCACCTGCCGTACTCCTGGGACGAGCGCGTGGCCAGCCCGCCCGACAGGTCCTTGCCGCCGTAGAAGCCGCCCTTCAGCCTGAGCACGCCGCCGGAGACGGACGTGGCCTTGCCGGTGCGGGGGTTGGTCTCGGCGCCGGGGGAGTGGTAGACCATCCACCTGCCGGTGTCCAGGGAGTCGAAGCCTTCGGTGAAGACCTGCTCGAACGGCGGCCGCTCGGTCGCGGTGGTGGCGGCGGGCGTCGCCAGGAGCGCCGCCGCCACGAGATAACCAGGAATCGACATGAGTCTCAGGAAAGCACAGATTGCGCTTTGGTAACGGCGCTTTCGACCCTCTCGCGGTGTTCCGCGGTTTTGTGGCCGTCGTCCTTGACCGTGCCGCGCCCCTCGCCGACGGCCGGCCGCAGCCCGAGGAGCGGCGGGCGGGACGCGGGGCGGCTCACAGCGATTCGTACACCCGGAGCAGCTCCTGGCTGACGCGCTCCCACGAGTAGCGCGACCGCGCCCGGTCGGCGCCGGCGTAGCCGAGCGCCGTGCGCCTGGTCGGGTCGGCGAGCAGCTCGCGGATGAGCCTGGCGGTCTGGGCGGGCCGGTCCGGCGGCACCAGCAGGCCCGTGACGCCGTCGACCACGGCGTCCAGGTGCGCGCCCACGGCAGAGGCGATGACGGGGACGCCGCAGGCCATGGCCTCCAGCGCGACCGTCCCCTCGGGCGCCTCGCGCGGCAGCGACATGACCAGGTCGGCGCTGCGCATGAGCTTGGGCACCGACGTCTTCGGCACCCGGCCGAGCACGTTCACCCGCTCGGCCACGCCGGCCTGCCGGGCCAGCATGCGCAGCCGCCTGGCCTCGCGGTCCTCCTCCAGCCCCTCGGCCGGCGGCCCGCCGGCCAGGACCAGCTCGGCGTCGGGGACGGCGGCCAGCGCCCGCACCACGGTGTGCGCGCCCCGGTCGGGGGAGAGGGGACCGACGTGCAGCAACCGCCTGCGGGTGCCGCGGGCCGCCGCGCTGCCCTGGCGGCGGAACCTGTCCACGTCCACCCCGCAGGGCACGACCGCGATGTGGTCGCGGGGGACGCCCATCCTGATGAGCTCGGACTCCTCGTCGCCGCAGCCGGCGATGACCGCGTCGGCACGCCGGCCGAGCACACGCTCCAGCCTGAGATGCGCCGGCGGTACGGCGACGCCCAGGTCGTGGTGGAAGGTCTGCGTGACCGGCACGCCCAGCCCGCTGGCCCCGGCCACCGCCACCAGCCCCCCGGTCCACGAGTGGGCGTGGATCACGTCGGGCCGTTCCTCGAGCCAGCGGCGCATCAGGTACGCGCCCACGTCCGACAGGAACGGCACCACGTCGTCGGCGGGCAGATCCTGGGCCGGGCCCGCGGGTATGGACTCGACGGTGACGCCATGGCACACCTTCGTCCTGAGCTTCGCCTGGCCGTCACTGCGGCGGGAGAAGATCGTCACCCTGTGTTCGCGGCCCAGCTCGCGGGCCACCGCGAGGATATGAGTGCGCCGCTGGTCGGAAGCGACGATGGCGATATGCATGACACACCTCGGGCAGGTGACAGCTGCGGGGTGTGCCTGCGTCTTAGGCACTCACTTCCTTCTAGGCTTACCCCGGTGCCCGGGAAAAGTAAACCTGCTCGGGGGGCCCAAACCGGGCGGTGGTCACGCCACGCGGAGCGCGAGCACCACGATCTCGTCCCACACCCGCCCGCCGGAGAAGGCGTGCCTGTCCTGCTCGATGGACTTCACCACGGTCGAGGGCGGCTGCTGCACGCTGCGGGCCAGCACGTCGGCCAGCCGCTCCTCCCCGTACGGCTCGCCGTGCTCGCCGCGCGAGGAGACCAGGCCCTCGGAGTAGAAGACCAGCGTCTGGCCCGCCGTCAGGGTGATCTCCTCCACCGCCGTCTCGGCCTCGGCCGCGATGCCGAGCGGCACGCCGCCGCCGGAGACGAAGCGCACCCCGCCGTCCGGCTGCACCAGCGCGGCCGGATGGTGCCCGGCGGAGCTGACGGTGATCGTCCTGCCCTTCACGTAGCCGGCCGCGGCCATGACGAACATGCCGGAGCGCTGCGCGACCAGCGCCTCGTTGACCTTGCGCACCGCGATGTCGGGATCGCTCTCCCACACGCTCAGCACGCGCAGCCCGCCGCGCACCATCGCGCTGACCGAGGCCGCCTCCTCACCGGAGCCGACCGCGCCGCCCAGCGAGAACCCCCATCCGTCCTTGACGGGGAACACGTCGTAGAACTCCGCTCCCACCGAGGCGCCCTGGTGGTAGATCGCCGCCGCCTCGAAGCCCGGGATCTGCGGCAGGTTGCGCGGCACCACGCTGGCCGTCAGCGCGTCGGCGGCCTGCGAGCGGTCGCGGAAGCGCTCCCTGGCCGCCATCGCCATGCCCAGGTGCGCGCCCAGCTCCTGCACCAGCCCCAGGTCGGCCAGCGTGTACGGCTGGCGGTCGTGCGAGCGCACCAGTGTGAGCACCCCGCGGACCGCCCCCTCCACGCCGATCGGCACGCACAGCATGGAGCCGGCCCCCATCGTGGTCAGCAGCGGCCCGTCGGCGGACGAGCCGAGCAGCGACTCGTCCTCGACCATCTCGTGCACCACGCCGGTGCCCTGGTCGAGCACCTGCGCCACGAGCGGGCCGGCGGCCGGGTCGGCCCGCTCGACCAGCCGTACCAGCTCGGCCACCGGCTGGTCCTTCGGCCCCAGCACCACCGACCTGCTCAGCAGGTCGTCGCGCAGGACGTCGCCGATCACCCAGTCGGCCCACTCCTCGGCCAGCAGCCGCGCCGCCCGTGACAGGGCCACGGGCAGCCGCAGGCTCTCCTCGTCGAGCAGCAGCGACGTCATCCGCGCCAGCAGCTCCTGCCGCTTGGCGGCCGTCATCAGCAGCGCCGCGTCGGACAGCTCGGGACGGGGCGTGCCGGGCTCGGACACCTGCACCTGCGTCGGCAGCGCCACCGCCGCCACCATCTGCTGCGGCTCGCCCGGCATCGTCAGTTTGGTCAGCACCAGCTGCGCGATGTGGGTGCGGCCCTGGTGGGCCAGCCTGGTCTCGAACGCGGCCGACTGCCCGGTCTGCAGCACCGCCGTCAGATGGGACCGGAAGGCCGCCCGCCGCGGCACGTCCACCAGCAGCGGGAACGACCTGCCGATCAGGAACCCGTCGGGGCTGCCGAGCAGCGCGGCCGTCTCGGCGTTGATCCGCCTGATCACGCCGCCGCCGTCCAGCACGATCACCGGCACGGGGAACACCCTGAACACCTGGCGCAGCAGTTTCAGCTCCCGCTGGGAGGCGCCCTTGCCCGCCTTGTTCCTGGCGGCGCCGGACAGCTCCGCCTTGGCCGCGGCCAGCAGCTCGGTGGCGGTGTCGAGTTCGGCCAGCGCGGCGTCGAGCGTCTGCGCCAGCTCCCCCGGGTAGGCGGACCGGGCCGCGCGCAGCGACGAGACGCGCCCCCCGAGCTCATCGAGGGCGTGTTCGAGGGCGGCCAGGCCGATGGGTTCGGTCACCTGTTTAATCTAGGCTCATCGGGAAGGGATTCGCCATGGCGAGAATGATCACCTCCGTGCTGGCGCGCGACCTGGCTGCGCTGGGCCGGGTCGGCGACGACACCTCGAGTGAGAGCGTACTTCGCGGGCTGACCACGACCCTGGCCCGGGGGGTGCCCGGCTGCTCGGGAGGGTCGGCCGAGCTGTGGCGCGACGACCGGGTGCTGGTGTCGGGGTCCCACAGCGAGCTCATCATGCTGGTCGAGGGCGAACGGCGGATCGGCGAGGGGCCCTCCATCGAGGCGCGGGGCACGCGGCGCCGCGTGGTGGTCGCCGACGTGCTGCGCGACCGCCGCTGGGCGCGCTACGCGGGCCTGGCCACCCGGTGGGGCGTCCGTTCGGCGTTGGTGCTGCCGATCGAGATCCAGCCCGTGCTCCTGGTGGTGGGCCTGTACTCGGTACGGCCGGGCGCCTTCACCGCGCAGGCCGCCGCGCCGCTGTCGGAGATGCTGTCCGAGCAGGTCGGGGTGGCGATGGCGAACATGTGGGAGTTCGACGAGATGCGCACCGACGCCGCCCAGCTGCAGGAGGCCATGGCCGGGCGGTCCGTCATCGACCAGGCCAAGGGCATCATCATGAAGACCAGCGGGTGCGGCGCCGAGGCGGCCTTCGAGGAGTTGCGGAGGGTCTCCCAGCACCACCAGGTCAAGGTCGCCGACCTGGCCCGGCTGCTGGTGGAGGAGCACCAGCGCAAGGCCCGCTGAGAGGCGCCGGTCCTGGAGCGGTGAGAGCACCTGCCGGCCCGGCGCGAGGCCGGCCGGGAGGTGCCGGTCAGCTCAGCGCGGCGAGCGCTTCGTCGAGCGTCTCGTACAGCGGCAGCCGCTGCGCCAGCCCGGTGATCCACATCACCTTCGACGGCGAGTAGCGCACGCCCACCAGCGCGAACCTGCCACCCGCCGACGTGCACCCCTGCCAGTGGTGCACGATCAGGCCGAGCGCGCGCGAGTCCATGAAGGTGACCCCCGCAAGGTCGAGGATGAGATCGTGGCCGTGGACGGCCACCACCTCGGCCAGATGGTCGGCGAACTGCTCCCTCGTCGTGGCGTCGAGCACGCCCTCCACGGCCACCACGGGCAGTCCGCCGGCGATCGACGACGTCAGACTCAGGGCGGCCTTCGGCCACTCACCGTTCTCCGACACCGTCACCCGAAGCCTCCTCCGTCGTCCCCTGTCTGGCAGGGCAACCCTACTGTCACCGCCCAGGGGTTGAATACTCCATCCCAAAGGGGGAAAACTGAAGTCGAAGTCCAGCAGAGGGCTTCCGAGCGACCTCTCGTGAGGCGCGCCTCTGCCTGGGCTTTTTCGCTGTGCGGGGGCGGGCTGCGACCATATGAGGAGCAGACGCCAATGGCTGTTCAGGAACGCGTCCTCGACGACATGACCGCGGAGGAACTCCTGGCCGAGATGGTCAGGGACGGCACCCCTGACTCGCTGCGCGAAAGGGTGCGAGAGCGCGTCGTCGAGATGCACCGGCCGCTCGCGATGGAGATCGCCAGACGCTACCGCTACCGGGGCGAGCCGATGGAGGACCTTCTGCAGGCCGCCTACGTGGGCCTCATGAAGGCCATCAACGGCTTCGACGCGGGCCTCGGCCACGCCTTCAGGGGCTACGCCGTCGTCACGATGACCGGTGAGGTCAAGCGGCACTTCCGCGACCGCACCTGGGCGATCAGGGTGCCCCGGCTCTACCAGGAGCGCCGCTCCGAGCTCAACAGGCTGGTCTCCGACCTCAGCCAGGATCTCGGCCGCGCTCCCACGGTGGCCGAACTGGCCGCCAAGATGAACATCTCGGAAGAGGACGTCCTGCTCACCCTCGACGCCTCCGCCGCCTACAGCACGCTCTCGCTGGACGCCCCGCTGGGCGCCGACGACGACGCCGCCTCCCTGGGGGACGTGATCCCGGAGGACGACGACACTCTCAACACCCTGGTCGACCAGCAGGCCGTCAAGCCTCTCATCGACGCCCTGCCCTCCAGGGAGAAGAACATCCTGCTGCTGCGCTTCTTCGGCAACATGACGCAGGCCGAGATCGCGGCGGAGTTCGGAATCTCGCAGATGCACGTCTCGCGCATTCTGCGCAAGGTCCTCGACCAGCTCAGGGCAGAACTGATCGCGGAGCGCTAGATGGGGGCTTCCCATGGACGGGGAACAAAGGAACGCCCTGCTCAGAGAAGTGATCTTCCGGCTGTCCGACCTGCCGGAGGTCCGGGGTTTCGCCGCGGACCAGGCGCGTGCGTCGGGCCTGTCCGAGACGGAGGTCACCGACCTCCTCGTCGCCGTGAACGAGGTGACCACCAACGCGGTCACCCACGGCGCCCGGGACAAGGCCCGCCTGCGCATCTGGCGGGAGGACGACCAGGTCGTCGTGGAGGTGCACGACGACGGCCGGTGGAAGCTCGAGGGCGAACCGGGCGCCACACCGCCCGCGCCCGACGCGACCAGAGGCATGGGCCTGTGGGTGGCCCGACGGCTCGCCGGCAGCGTCGACATCCGCACCGGCGAGGAAGGCAGCACGGTTACGATGCGCTTCGGGGGTAGAGGAGCGCGATGACTCCTCGCATCGTTATCCTTGGCGGCGGCTCGGTGGGGATGTTCACCGCGCTGCGGCTCCAGCGCCGGCTTCGCGCGGGCGAGGCGCACATCACCCTCATCGACGTCGACTCCTACATGACCTACCAGCCGTTCCTTCCCGAGGCGGCGGCGGGCAACCTGGAGGCCAGGCACGTCGTCGTCTCGCTGCGCCGGGTGCTGCCACGTTGCACGATTCTCAACGGCGTCATCGAGGACATCGACACCGGCAGGCGCGAGGTGAGCTTCCGGCCGCACCGGGGTCAGGCGCGAAGCGTCGGCTACGACCTGCTCGTCGTGTGCCCCGGCTCGATCTCCCGCACCCTGCCCGTCCCCGGGCTGGCCGAGTCCGGCATCGGGTTCAAGACCGTGGAGGAGGCCATCCACCTGCGCAACCACGTCCTCGGCCAGCTCGACCTGGCCGCCTCCACCGACGACGAGGCGATCAGGCGTGAGGCGCTGACCTTCGTGTTCGTCGGCGCCGGTTTCGCCGGCGTCGAGGCGCTGGCCGAGCTGGAGGACATGGCCCACGACGCGTGCCGCTACTACCCGGGCGTCGAGCCGTCCGACCTGAAGTGGTACCTCATCGAGGCGACCGACCGGATCCTGCCCGAGGTGGGGCCCGAGATGGGCGCCTGGACCCTGGAGCAGCTGCGCGCCCGCGGCATCGACGTGCGGCTGAAGACCAGCCTCGAGTCGGCCGTGGACGGGCGGATCGTGCTCGACGACGGCTCGGTGTTCGACGCGGCCACGCTGGTGTGGACGGCAGGCGTCAAACCCAACCCGGTCGTCGCGCACGGCGACCTGCCCCTCGACGGCAAGGGCAGGGTGCGGGCCACGCCGTTCCTCAACGTCGAGGGCCACGACGAGGTCTTCGCCGCGGGTGACTGCGCCGCCGTACCCGACCTGACCAAGCCGGGCCAGTACACCGCGCCCAACGCCCAGCACGCCGTACGGCAGGCCAGGGTGCTGGCCGACAACCTGCTGGCCACGATCAGGGGGACGGCGCGCAGGCCGTACCGGCACGCCTACGCGGGCTCGGTCGCCAGCCTCGGCCTGCACAAGGGCGTCGCGCAGATCTACGGCGTGAAGTTGCGCGGGCCGCTGGCGTGGTTCGTGCACCGGACCTACCACCTGTCGCGGATGCCCACCATGAACAGGAAGGCGCGGGTGCTCATGGACTGGACGCTCGCGCTGTTCTTCCGCAGGGACATCACGGCGCTGGCCGCGCTGAGCGATCCCCGCCGGGAGTTCGAGTACGCCGCCATGACCGAACGGACCGTCTCCCACGCCCGCTGAGCACGTGCCAGGCCGGGCACGCACGAGGGACGCCCTCCCGCAGGGCGCCCCTCGTGATCTCAGGGTGGATCGTGGTGGCGCTAGCGCCTGGTACGGCGCCAGCCGCCGCGGTAGCCGCTGATGCCGGCCGTCCCGACGCCCGCCTGGTGCAGGGCGAGCAGGCACAGGCCGAGCAGGACGAAGGCCATTCCGCTGATGCCGGCGATCCTCGTGTTCAGCAGGTCGAGTAAGAACCCGAGCCCGAACACGATCGCCGCGACGATGGCGAGCATGTCATGTCACCTTTCCGCCGGGGTGAGAGTGAGCAACTGGTCGACCATCAACCGGTATTCACGCAGGGCCTGGCGCAGCACCTCGGTGTCGCCCCCGCCGGCGTTCTTGCACCGGTCGCGCAGCTGGGCCGCACGGGAGGTCAGGGTCGCCAGCAGCTCCTCCACCAGCGCGTCGGCCCGGTCGACCGACTCGCGGGGATCGTCGACGAAGTAGGCCTGGACCTCACGCCAGCGGATGCGCACCTGCTCAGGGTCCTGGTCGAGCAGGAACCCGCCCGGCTCGGCGGCCTCGCGGCGGATGTCCTGGCCCGCGGCGGATCCCGGCCCGGCGGGCCCGGCCGTGGCCGGTTGCGTCCGCTCCGGCTCGGCCGTTCCCGCGCCCTGCCCGGCGGCCTCCGGCCGGGCGGTCTCGCCGCGGTGGCCGGCGAGGACGTCGTCCGGCGCCTGCGTCTCGTAGGGGTCGTGGTAGCGGGTGTCCTCCTGCTGACGGCCGGCGTCGGCGTCCATCATCGGCTGGTGCCGCTCCTCGTGGCCGCCCTCCCACGCCTGGCCGGCGCGCGCCTGGTCCTCCTGGGCCAGGTCGTCGCGCGTGCGGCCCTGCCACTGCCGCTCGGCGTTCTGGTCACGCGATTCTGCGGCGGTGGCCTGGAAGTCGCGGTCGGTGGCGTCGTCGGTGGCGTCGGGATCGTTCCTGGCCTGGTCGGCGCGCGGTGGGGGCACCTGCAGCGCGTCCTCGGCGGGTCTGTGCTCGGTCATATCGTTCACCGTCCTCTGGGTTCCTGACGGGGGAAGTGAGGGGCGTCGTCGTGCAGCAGGTCCTGGAACAGCGCGCGGTAGTGCACCATGGCCTGGCGGAGTTCCTCGGTCGAGGCCTCCTTCCTGGCCGCGCGGCCGCTGATCTCGTGGGCCTTGCGATAGTGGTCCAGCGTCGTGGCGTGCGCGACCGACAGCGTCGAGACCTTGTCGTCGTAGTCGCCCGTGGGGTAGCCGCGGTCACCCATCACCGAGGTGACCAGCTGGTCCGCCTCGGTCACCGCGAACCCTGGCGCGTCGACGAAGCGCTCCTGCACCTCGCCCCACCGCACGGCGTAGACCTGCCGGCTGCCCTCGTCGAGCGGCCTGATGTCGAGCTCGGAGAAGCGCTGCTCCCGCGCCATCAGTTCCTGCTCCGCCTCGCGCGTGCTGTCGTGCTCGGCGACCGCGCGCTCGTATTCCGGCCCGAACCTGTCGCGCAGGCCGGCCCGGCGTCTTTGCTGAAGGATGACGTAGCCGACCGCGGCGATGGCGATGACCACCACCACGATGACGGCCACCCAGATCAGAGTTGAGGTGGTCATCAGACGCCTCCGGAGTCTGTCGGGATGTGCCGTGATCGGCCTTCCGACTGCCCCGGAGGCGCGTGCCGAAACGCCTCCGTCAGCTACCCTCGACGGCCTTCACCGCGCGGCCCAGCACCTCGGCGACATGCGAGCCGGACGGGGCCGCCGGGACCTCCGTGAACCCCTCCACCGGGTCATAGGCCACGTCGAGACCCTGGTCCACCAGCCGCCGCGCCCACCGCAGGGCGGTGTTGAGCCGCTCGGGCGCCACCGGCCTGCCCTGCGCCGCCGCCGACAGGTTCCGCAGGTTGGTGGCGGGCCCCGACTGGGCGTGGGTACGGCTGAGCGTCCACGGCAGCGCCCCGCCGTGGTCGAGCTGCGCCTTGGCCAGACCCGCGGCCCGCTTGGCCTGCAGCACGCCCGACTCGCTCACCCCGAAGTGGGCCGCCAGCTCCCGCACGCTCATGCCCTCGCTGACCAGCCGCGCCAGCTCCGCCCTGTCGATCGTCGGCCTGCGCCCCACCACGTCCTCCAAGCTCGCCGTGGCGTCCAGGGTAGGCGCTCGCCGCCTGCCGGGTCACGAAAGGATCACCGGCGCGGATCCGATAGCGTCGATTCCATGCGGCTTCACGTGGGATGCGCGATGTGGACTCATACCCCATGGCAGGGGCGTTTCCTGCCGCATCCGCTCCCACCGGGCGAGCGCCTGCGCGCCTACGCGAGCTGGTGCGACGCGGTGGAGGGCAACACCACCTTCTACGCGACGCCGACGCGCGCCACCGTGGAGACGTGGGCCGCCCAGACCGGCCCCGACTTCCGCTTCGTGGTGAAGCTGCCCAGATCCATCACGCACGAGCGCCGCCTGAGCGGCGTCGAGGAGGAACTGAGCGCGTTCCTGGAGGCGATCGAGCCGCTGGGGCCGCGGGCGCACGCCCTGTGGGTGCAGCTTCCCGGATCGTTCGGGCCGGCCGACCTCGGCGCCCTGGCCGCCTTCCTCCGCCGCCTCCCGCGCTCTCACCGGTACGCCGTCGAGGTCCGCCACCGCGCCTTCTTCGACGACGCCCGCTCCGAGCGGCTCCTCGAACAGGTGCTGGCGGGCGTCGAGGCCGAATGGATCCCGTTCGACACCACCACCCTGTTCCGCAGCCCGCCGACCAGCGACGCCGAACGGGACGCCTGGACGAAGAAGCCTCGCGTGCCCCGCCGGTCACGCGCGCTGACCGGCCGTCCGATCGTCCGCTACCTCGGCAGGGACGACACCGGGCGCACCGTCGAGGGCTGGCGGCACTGGGTCGGTACGGTCACCGAGTGGCTGCGCGAGGGCCGCTCGCCGACCGTGTTCATCCACACGCCCGACAACGCCGACGCGCTGCCGCTCGCCCGCCGCTTCCACGACGAAGTGCGGGCCCGCCTGCCCGAGGTGGAGCCGCTGCCCGAGCCGGTGCCCGCCGAACCGCTGACCCTCTTCTGACCCGCCTCGCCCACCGTCGGGTCAGACGCGGAACTCCGCGCTGAAGCCGAGAACGGCGGTGGCCCTGGTCAGCTTCAGCGGGACGGTGCGTCCCGGCAGGGGGCAGCGGATCTCGGCGGCGGGGTGATAGCGGCGGAGCAGATCCTCGGTGGAGTGGGAGACCAGGGTTTCCGGGGCCGCGACGGTGACGACGTGGAAGCCGGCGGGGCTGAGGCCGAGCAGGCACGCCCGGGCCGCGTCGCGGGTCTCGAGGTAGGCCCACAGGCCGGGCGCGTGCAGGCCGGGGTCCAGCTCGCACCGTCGCGCGAAGTCGAGGAGGCGCTCGTCGAAGCCGCCGACGTACGGCAGGCGCAGGGCGACCACCGACATGCCGTAGCGGCGCGACATCATCTGCGCGGTCAGCTCGTCGACCTGCTTGGACAGCGCGTAGGGATCCTCGGGCCCTGGCGGTTGCTCCTCGTCCACGGGGACGTATCGCGGGTGGAGGGCGCGCGCGGCGAACGGCAGCCCCGAGATCGCCGTGCTGCTCGCGGTGCACACCCGGGTGATCCCCGCCTGGCCGGCCTGCTCCAGCACGGTGTAGGTGGCCTGGGTGTTGGTGGCGAAGACCGTCTCGGCGGGATGCCGCTCGGGGGTGGGGATCGCGGCGAGGTGGATCACCGCGTCGGCCCCCCTGAGGGCTTCCCGCACGGCGCGCGGGTCCGTCGCGCTTCCCTCGACGACCAGCTCGGCCCTGAGGTCTCCGGGATCTTCCAGCACGAGGGCGTTGGCCGGGATCCCCCGCCGGCCGAGCAGGTCGAGGACGGCCCGGCCGATACGGCCGGCCGCACCGGTGACCAGGACACGCTTCATGGGTCTACTCATACACGCGAACCGCCACGACATGGGCGTACGGTGTCCCGTTGCCGGCCTCGACCACGATCCTCAGCGCGTCGGCGGCGACCGGCTCGAGGTCGTGGACGTTGCGTCGGCGCCGGTTGCCGCGCACCTCGGCCACCGTCCGCCAGCCGCCGTCCTGCCGTACCCGCAGCCGGTAGTCGCGGAGCAGCGTCGGCATGACCTCGAACGGCGTGCGGTGGTGGTGCAGGTTGATCAGGTCCTCGTTCACGTCGTCGTCGGCCAGAACGTCGACGCGGCCGATCGTCACCGGCGACGGCCAGGACAGTTCGAGGGTGGCGGGCAGGGTGTCCGACACCCACATGTGGGGTCCGGCGTGCGGACGCTGGAAGCCGTCGAGCGCCTTGGACGGCGCGAAGGCGTCCGTCGGGCCGGCCCGGAAGCAGAAGGTGCGGCGCAGCAGACCGGCGTCGGACCACTCCCGCAGCAGCTGGGGCGCCTCGTCCTGGGGGCGCAGCGGGACCCGGGTCAGGCAGAGCACGCCAGGCGTGGGCCGGTCGGCGACATGGAGGCGGACGTCAGGGTTCGCCCTGATCAGCAGGAACGCGTTCTGCGCCCGACCGGGCCGGAAGGACAGATCCACGCGGACCCACTGGTTCTTCCCCGGCTCCACCGGTACGGCATGCGAGGCGATCAGCTCCCGCGGCACGTAGTTCTGGCCCAGCACCGGATCGTAGAGATCCACGACCAGTTCGGTGCCGGCAGCCGCGTCGAGCATGAGCTCGATCGCGTCCAGAGCCGGGTCGACCGGCACGACCAGTCCGGCGTCCGCCTCCAGCGGCCACACCTCGGCCGAGGTCTCGACCGCGAATCGGGTCAACGTGCTCGACGCGGAGGCGGTGGCGGTCCGCGCGAGATCCGAGGGGTCCTCGTACGGCAGGCCGATGATCGAGCCGTCCTCCCGCAGGAGGGTTCTCTGAAGGTCGCGCGCGTCCAGCTCGCGAGGTGAGAGACCGCCGGCCACGCACAGGGCGGCCGCGGTGCCGGCCGCCTGGCCGATCGTGGCGCAGGTGGCCATCACCCTGGTCGAGCCGAACGCCACGTGCGACGCGGAGATGTTCCGCCCGGCCATGAGCAGGTTGGGCACGTTCCGCGAATAGAGGCACCGGTAGGGGATGTGGTAGATCCCGTCGGCGTAGCGCTGCTTCGCGCCGTCCTCCTTGGCGTACATGCCCTGCGGCGGGTGCAGGTCGATCGACCATCCGCCGAAGGCGACCCTGTCGTCGAACGGGGTCTGGCCCAGCACGTCGTGCTGGGTGAGCACGTGGTCGCCGAGGAACCGGCGGTACTCCCGCTTGCCGGGCAGCGACCCCACCCACTCCAGGGTCATGGTCTCCGCGTCGAACTTCCCGGAGTTCTTGATGTGGTCCCAGATGCCGTAGATGACCGACCACAGCTCGTCGCGGATGCGGTCGTTGTCGTGCACGGTGTCCAGCTCGCCGCCGAACTCGATCCACCAGTAGGCGCAGCCGTTGTCGCCGGCCCTGATGATCCGCCGCTCGGGGATCGACGTCCCGGTGATGTCCTTGGCGAAGCTGGGCGGGACGTAACGGACCGGCTCGCCCGCGTCCTTGGTGTAGAAGAGCAGCGTGCTGCCGAGCGTGATGTCGTCGGGCACCTCCGGCGCCCACGGCTCGCCGTACTCCGCGCGTCCCTCGCGGCCGACGCGGTGGCTCGCGCCGGCCAGGTGGCCGACGAGCCCGTCGCCGGTGCAGTCCAGGAAGATCGGCGACTCGAAGGTGATCAGCCGCTCCGAGCCCATCATCCAGCCGGTCACGGCGCTGATCCGGCCCGCCGGGCACGACACCTCCCGCACGTCGGTGTTGAGGAAGAGCGCGATGTTCGGTTCCTGCCGGACGAGGTCGAGAACGGTCGTGTCCCAGAAGTAGGGATTGCCCTGCGGGTTCCTGTACTGGTTCTCCAGGAAGAGCTCGCCCATGATGCCGCCCTCGCGGGCGTGGTGGTTCCTGCCGTGCCCGGTCGCCCCGACCACCCAGACCCGGACCTCGCTGCTGGAGTTGCCGCCGAGCACGGGCCGGTTGGTGACCAGGGCGACCGTACGGCCCAGCCGGGCCGCGGCGACGGCGGCGTTGACGCCGGCCAGACCGCCGCCGATCACGGTCACGTCGTGGGAGAGGGATTCGGTTCTCATAGCTCCAGCCCGTAGTAGAGACGCGGGGCGCCGTCCAACGTGACCTGGACGCGGCGGCCCGTGGCGGTGATCGTGCGCTCCTGCCCGATGCAGTCGATCTCCCGGATCGCCGGACCGGAGGACTTCAGGGACACGCACGTCTTGGTCGGCCAGTGGTCCACCCAGCCTTCGGGGTGCGGGTACCACTGGTCGGCGCCGTGGTCGCGGTTGAGGATGTAGCCGTCCTTACGGCTCCACAGGACCGCGAGCTTGCCGCGCGGAGTGTCGAAGAGCAGGCCCTTCAGGTCGGGGTCGGCGAAGGTGAGCCAGCGCTTGAACGTCGCGCCCTCGAGGTGGCGTGTGGCCGTCGCGAACGCCAGCAGCGCGGGCTTGGCGCTGGTGTCGCGGTTCAGCAGCCCGAAGTGGTATTCCGGGTTGTTCGGATCGGCCTCCTGCGGGTGGTGGATGGTGCTGTCGTGGGGCTGGTACCAGTTGACGCCGTCCACGCCTTCCGACAGGCAGAGCGCGAGCTGGAGCAGCACGTTCTCGGCGGCCTGGCGGTGGGTGTCGTTCCACCAGCGGTTGGGCCTGGTGCAGGCGTAGGCCTCGGTCAGCCAGAGCTCCTTGTCGCCGCCGTACTCGTCGAGGGTCTGCCTGGCCTTGCGCAGCGCGCCCAGGAAGTTCCAGTAGGAGCCGTTGGCGCCCTGCTCCCACTCCTCCGGCGGCGGGGCGTAGTCGGCGGTGAAGTTGCCCCGGCCGGGATGGAAGGCGAACGCGTCGATCAGGTCCCAGCCGCCCGCCGCGTGGAAGTTGGCCGTCCAGCGGTAGTCCATGCCGCCCAGCCCGCAGTTCATCAGCTTGACGCCGGAGTCCTTGAGCCTGTCGTGGATGGGTTTCAGGCCGTCGCGCACGTATTCGGCGGCCTTCTGCCCGGACATCCAGGGCTGGTTCAGCTCGTTGGCCACCTCGAAGTAGGCGGCACCCGACTGCACGGCGATCCTGGCCCGGTCGTCGGCCCAGGCGGCGATCTGCTCCGCCGTACCGTTGAAGATCACCCCGCCGAGCTGGACGTTGTGCCTGATGCCCAGCGCGTCGAGTTCCGCGGGCGGGATGCCCGGCGCGCCGTCGTAGGCGATGCGCACCCATCTCACGCCGATCCTCTGCATCAGCCGGCCGACCTGCTGCTTGTCCGGGACGAGCAGCCAGGTGTAGTTCGCGATGCCGAACCTGCCGTCGGCGCGGTAGGCGTAGGGCTTGAGAGTGGCCAGGTTCGTCCGCGCGAACGCCTCCTCATCTCCCGAGGTGGCCTTGACCTCGGTGAACACGAGGCCCTGCGCGGGCCCCCGCACGGTGAGCGTCTCCTGCCAGGCCGCGCCGGGCTCGACGGTCCTGGTGAGCCGGCCGGTGCCGAGCACGGTGCCGTTGAAGTCGCGGGCCCACCAGGTCAGGGTGACGGGCTTGGCGTCGGCGGCGCCGTTGACCACCTGGGCGTTGACCGCCATGGTCGCGCCCGGCTCGTAGAGGCCGAAGGGCTGGTCGCTCCACACGTCGACGCCGAGCGGCGCGGCGGTCGCCACGGCGTTGGCCGCGCTCGGCCGCAGGTCGCCGAGGACCAGCTCCACCCGGGTCGCTCCGTCCTGGCCGGCCGGCGCGTGGATCCAGGTGGCGTTGGTGAACGACGGATTGGAGGCCGCCAGCCGGAAGCAGGCGCGCGTGCCGGCCCACGTCTCCTGGTAGAGCGAGCCCGCGTTGACCTCGTACGGCACGCCGCCGCGGGGGTCCTTCGTCCAGACGGTGGCGGGCACGTACTTCTCCGGCGCGGTGTTGCCGACCAGAGCGCGGGAGAACATGTAGCCGGTCGGGGAGAGCGTGGCGCTGCCGGTCACCTCCCAGCTCAGGCTCGCCCGGCGGGCGGCCACGGTGAACGTGCCGCGCACGGTCACCGCCGAGGCGCTCGCCGGCATCGTGTAGGCGACCTGGAGGGCGGGCCGGCCGTTCACCGTGGTCAGGCTCGGCGTGCCGCCGAACGTGCGCTGCTGCCCGAGCACGGTGTCCTTGATCATGAAGTGGCCGATCCTGAGGAGATCGGTCCCCGAACCGTCGCGGACGAGGATCGAGCCGCCGGCCTCGGCGACGAGCGTGATGCCGTCGGCCGAGATCGACAGGGCGTCCGCCTGGGCGGGGGTGACGGTGAGCGCGGAGGCCGCGCCGGCGAGCGCGGCGGTCTGGAGAAGGGTGCGGCGGGAGACATCAGGCATGGGGGGTCCGCCTTTCGGGGGGTTAGCCTTTGACGCCGGTGAAGCCGAGCCCGGCGACGACGTACTTCTGGAAGACCGAGAACAGGAGAACCGGCGGGGCCAGCGCCATCGCCATGCTGGCGATCAGGAGGTCCTGCGGCGCCTGGTCGGCCAGCGTGGCCAGGGCCACGCTGATGGGTTGCTTGTCCGGGTCGGTGATGGCCACGAGCGGCCAGATGAAGTCCTTCCAGCTGTGCATGATCGCGATCAGGCTGATGACGGCCAGGATCGGGCGGCTCATCGGCAGCACGATCCTGGTCAGCAGCTGCCAGGAGCCGGCGCCGTCGACCCGGGCGGCGGCGAAGAGCTCCGGCGGCAGCGCGTCGAAGAAGCGTTTGGCCAGCAGCACGTTGAAGGCGCCGGCTCCGGCGGGCAGCCAGATCGACCAGTAGGAGTCGACCAGGCCCAGGTCGATGATGGTCAGGAAGAGGCTGGCCATGGAGACGGTGTAGGGGACGAACATCGTGGCCAGGATCGCGCCGTAGATCAGCCTGCCGAGCCGGGGTTTCAGGACCGACAGGGAGTAGCCTGCCGTGATCGCGACGACCAGCTGGACGGCCCACGAACCGCCGACGACCTGCACCGTGTTGAGCAGGTAGTGGCCGATGCCCAGGTCGTTCCAGGCGGTGCCGAAGTTCTCCGGCCTGGGGTCGCCGGGCCAGAGCTGGAGCGGCTCGGCGATCAGGTCGGTGGCCGGGGAGACCGCGCCCTTGACGGTCATGTAGAGCGGGCCGACGCCGATCAGCAGGAGGACGGCCAGGGTGAGCCACTGGACCGCGCGCACCGCTGCCCTGACCGCCGGCCGGCGCTCCTCGACGTGGGAGATCAGGCTCATGAGGAGCTCCAGGCGCGGGTGGCCCGCAGGTAGATCGCCGACATCAGGCCCAGGAAGATCGCCAGGAGGAAGGCGAGCGCGGCGGCCTGGCCGTAGGCGCCGTCCCTGAAGGCGTACCTGAAGATCAGCAGGAGGATCGTCAGTGTGCTGTTCTCCGGGCCGCCGTCGGTGAACACGTAGGGCTCGGTGAAGACCTGGGTGGTGCTGACCAGCTGCAGGAGCAGCAGCAGGCCGATGGTGGGGCGGAGCTGGGGCAGGGTGATGTGCCACAGCCGGCGCGCGATCGACGCGCCGTCCATCTGCGCCGCCTCGTAGAGTTCGGCGGGGATGGTGACCATGGCGGCGAGGTAGATCAGGACCGTGCTGCCCATCCAGGCCCAGGTGGACTGGATGACCAGGCTGAGCATCGCGGTCCTGGGCGACTCCAGCCAGGGGAAGGGGCCCAGGCCGGCCAGGCCCAGCAACTCGTTGAACAGGCCGTGCCCCGGGTCGTAGAACCACTTCCACAGCAGGATCGCCACCACCGGCGGGATCACCACCGGGAGGTAGACGAGGAAGCGGTAGATCCCCGCGCCCTTCCGCACCGTCGACATGACGGTGGCCAGGATCAGCGGCGCCGGAAACCCGATCAGCAGGCCGAGCCCGACGAACAGCAGGGTGTTCGCGATCGCCGTGGAGAGCAGCGGGTCCCGCAGGAGCGCGGCGAAGTTGTCCAGCCCGACCCAGGTGGCCGGGTCGACCAGGTTCGTCTCCTGGAAGGAGATCAGCAGTCCCCGGATCATCGGCCAGTAGGAGAACACCCCGAAGGCGACGAAGGCCGGGATGAGGAACAGGAACGCCATGACGGTGTTCCCCCGCCTCCTGGCGCGCGTCGCGACGGTCACTGCCGGCTCGCGGCGAGCTTGGCGTTCACGTCGGTCTCGGCCTTGGCCAGCAGGGCGCTGACGTCGGCGTCCCTGTCGGTCAGGACGGCCTGCACCACGCTGTCGAGCACGGCGTAGACGGCCTGGGCCTGCACCGGCGGCTCGGCGCGGAGCCGGAGTCTGGGGGTGCCCTCGATCCACGGCCGGAAGTGCTCGAGCTTGACGTTCACGTAGGGCCTGACGGCCTCGTCGATCTTCGCCTGCCGGGCGGCGTCGAACATCGGCAGCGTCGGCACGCCGACGGCGGCGTTCGGATCGGCCGCCAGCGCCTTGGCCCGCTCGGCGGCGGCGCCGGTGTCGTACTGCGGCTGGGCGTAGGCGAACAGCAGCCACTTCACCGCCGCCGCCGTCTTCCCCGCGGAGGCCGACCTGGGCACCATGTAGACGTCACCGCCGGTCAGCGTGGCGTTCCCGCCGGCCTGGGGGAGCGGGCCGATGCCGAACGCGTCGATGTTCCGCATGCCGTAGGTCATCTTGGCCAGCCGGTAGGTGCCGGGCGTGCCCAGGTACATCCCGACCTCGCCGGCGGCGAACCGCTTGATCACGTCGTTCTGGTCGTTGAGCTGGTTGGCGCCCATGGAGTCGTCGGTCCAGCGCATCTCCTTCAGCAGGGTCAGCGCCTGCCGGGTGGGCTCGGCGTTGAAGGCGGCCACCCACCTGTCGCCGTCCAGCCGCTCCATGTCGCCGCCGAAGGTGTAGGTCAGTTTCGTGAGCTGCCAGCCGCCCTGGTTGTTCTTGGACTCGTGCACGAATCCGGCCTTGCCGGTCTTCTCGGCGATCCGTTCGGCGTGGGCCCGCACCTCCTCCCAGGTGACCGGCGGTTTGTCCGGGTCGAGGCCCGCCTTCTCGAACAGCTCCCTGTTGTAGACGAGTCCCATCGCGAAGGGCGACTGGGGCACGCCGTACACCTGGCCGGCGGCGTCGCTCAGCGGCCGCAGCACCTGCGGGTTGACCTCCTTGTAGTGCGGCCACTTGGCCAGCTCGGCGGTCAGCGGCTTGACCTGCTTGCGGGCGATCAGGCCCTGCGGCTCGGTGAGCGGCACCTTGATCACGTCCTCGACCTTGCCGCCGGCCAGCTTGGCGGAGAACGTCAGGGGGTCGTAGGTGGCCGGGGAGCCTTCGACGGTGATGCCGGGGTTCTGCTTCTCGAAGTCGGCGACCGTCTTCTCGAACGCGGCCAGGCCCGGCTTGTCCGTCGCCGGAGGCATGCCCTGGACCCTGAGGGTGATGGTGGCGGACTCCTGCCCGGCACCGGAGGACGATCCGCACGCGGCGGCGGTCGTGGCCAGAACGGCGACGCCGAGGGAGGCGGTGATCTTCTTCATCTGAACTCCCGCATTCAGGTCATAGCAGGAAAAACGGTGTTGAAGACGGCATGACGGGATGGCGGTACGGCGCGCGCCGTACCTCGGGAACCGCGGTCAGCGGAGGACGGGACCGGTCGAGGCCCTGGGGATGAGCCGGGAGCCGATCTCCAGGACGCGACCGGCACCGCGCCCGGCGATGGTGTCGAGCAGCAGGTCGGTGGCCTGGGTGGCGAGCTCCTCGGCCGAGATGCGGATGGTGGTCAGCGACGGGGTGGAGGTCTCGGCGAGCAGGGTGTCGTCTATGCCGATCACGCTGACCTCCCGCGGCACGTCGACGCCGAGCTTGGCGAGCTGGTGCAGCACGCCGAGCGCGACCAGGTCGTTGTGGGCGAGCACCGCGGTGGCGTCGCAGGAGGTGACCAGGGTGGCGGCGTGCACGCCGGTCTCGAAGCGCGGCTCGTAGGGGCCCAGCTCGACGAGGGACAACTCGTGCGCCTCGAACGCCTCTCTTATCGACTTGCCGCGGCTGAGCTCGGGCCGCGAGCCGTTGACGAAGACGCACCTGGTGTGGCCGTAGGCCTTCAGGTGCTCGGCCGCCTGGGAGATGCCGGCGGTCAGCGAGATGTGGATCTCCGGAATGCCGGGCACGTGCCGGTTCACCAGCACCACCGGCATGGTCCGCGCCAGCTCGGCGAGCCTGTCCTCCGGCAGGGTGGAGGCCCACAGGATCATGCCGTCGACCCGCTTGGCGACCGCGGTGATGGTCTCCAGCTCGTCGGACTCCCGCTCGTCGGTGTCGGCCGCCAGGACGGTGTAGCCCAGCCGCCTGGCGCGGGCCTGCATCGACTTGAAGATCGGCGGGAAGAACGGGTTGGCGATGTCGGGGATGATCAGCCCGAGAGACTCGGTCTTCCCGCCGCGCAGCGAGCGGGCCGCCGGGTTGGGCGCGTAGCCCAGCTTCGCGGCCGTGTCGCGGATGCGCTGCAGGGTCTGGGGCTGCACCTGGTCGGGGGTGGTGAACGCGCGGGAGACGGTCGAGACCGACACTCCGGCGGCCTGCGCCACCTGCCTGATCGTCACTGCCACGTTGCCCTCCGCCACGTCGTCGGTACGGAGGATGGTTGCAAACGTTCCCGGAAGCGTCAAGAGCGTATCTTCGCGGTTCGAAACCTGGTGAACCCGTGTCTGGCGGACGGTGTGGAGATGATGCATGATGGCGTTTCTGAGAATCCCGGTAACGTTCTCATAGGAGTTCGCCTGTGAAGATCACTGGTTGGGAAGTGCTCACCCTGCCCGAACACGGCGACAGCATGATGCTGCTCGTCGTCGACACCGACGAGGGCGTGCACGGCATCGGCGAGGTGGGCATCCGCTCGCGGCAGAAGGCGGTCTCGGGGGCGATCGAGCACCTGGGCGAGCTGCTGCTGGGCGAGGACCCCGCCCGGATCGAGCACCTGTGGCAGGTGATGTTCCGCCGGGGCTTCTTCCCCGCCGACCGGATCGTGTCGTCCGCCATCGCCGCGATCGATGTGGCGTTGTGGGACATCCGGGGCAAGACGCTGGGCGTGCCGGTCTACGAGTTGTTCGGCGGGCGGGTACGTGACCACGTCCCCGCCTACGCGCACCTGGGGGACGACTATCACGACCTCGAGGCGTTCCTGGACCGGGCGCGGGCGCTCGTCGGGGAAGGCTGGCGGCACCTGCGCTTCGCCGTGCCCCACGACAGGGACGGCACCCTCGACCAGCGGGCCTCGATGCGCTGGGGCATCGAACTGTTCCACGCGGTACGGCAGGCCGTGGGTGACGACGTGGAGCTGATCCTCGACGTGCACACGCGGCTCGACCTGCCCGAGGCCGTGACGTTGTGCCGCGAGATCGAAGCGGCCAAGCCGTACTTCGTGGAGGACCCGCTGCGCTGCGAGGGCCTCGAAGCGTATCGATCGTTGCGGTCCCGCACGGCGGTGCCGCTGGCGGCGGGCGAGCAGTTCGGGTCGAAATGGGAGTTCCAGCGGCTCGTCGAGCAGGACCTCGTCGACTACGCCAGGGTGGACGTCGCCGTGGCGGCGGGGCTCACCGAGGCCAGGAAGATCGCCGCGATGTGCGAGACGCACTACGTCAAACTGGCCACCCACAACCCCCTCGGCCCGGTCACCGCCGCCTCGTCGCTGCACCTGAACCTGGCCGCGCCGTACGTCGGGGTGCAGGAACACCAGGCCCAGCCCGAGCTGGCGGACGTCTTCACCGCTCGGCCGCAGGTCCGTGGCGGTCGCCTGGACGTCCCGGATCTGCCAGGCCTCGGCGTCGACATCGACCGCGTCCAGGCCAGGAAGTACCAGGCCGTCGCCGCCGAACGCCCCCACCTGCGCACCCGCGACGGGGCCTTCACCAACTGGTGAGCCGACGCCGCGGAACCCGCCTGAGGTCGGCATCTTCGTGCCACGCGGGAACCCTGGCCGCCGCCGGACCCGGATGGTGTGATCGAGGCCCGACGCGAAAGGAGCCGTCGATGGCGGACTTCGACCACTGGGCCGAGATCTACAGCGCGTGGACGGCGATGGCGCAGGACGACCCCGCCGAGATCGAGTTCTACCAGCGCCTGGCCGGCGCGGCCGACGGGCCGGTGGCCGATCTCGGGATCGGGGTCGGGCGGCTGGCGGCCAAGCTGGATCCCCAGGTGGGCGTCGATGTGTCGGAGGCGATGCTGGCCGAGGCCCGCACGCGGCTGGGGCCGGGCATCCGGCTGATCAGGGCCGACCTCGCCGCGTGCGAGCTGCCCGAACCGGCCGCGCTGCAGTACTGCGGCCAGAACACCCTCAACCACCTGTCCCGGCGGTCGGTGCCGGAGGCGTTGCGGTGCGCCTTCCGTAACGCCAGGCCGGGCGGGCGGCTGGCGTTCGAGGTGGTGCAGCCCCGGCCGGAGCGGCAGAAGGCGAGGGACGGGGTGCCCCGGCTGCGGGTCTGGGACGAGGGCCGGGCGATCTACGAGATCACCCGCATGCTCGACAAGCAGGGGCTGGAGGCCGAGCTGGTCGGGCTGGTGGAGCGGCTGGACGGTGACCGCAGGGTGGTCGAGCGCGGCTACTTCCCGCCCATCCGGTTCTGCTTCCTCACCATGGCCGAGGTGGCGGGCTGGGCCGAGGCGGCGGGCTGGCAGGTGGAGGGCGCGTACGCCGGTTTCACCGGCAGGCCGCTCGCGCCCGAGTCCTCGACCGCGGTCTGGTGCCTGCGCAGGCCGCCGCGATGAGCCGGGTGAGCGGGGTCGGGGTGAGCGGGGTGAGCGGGGTGAGCGCCGCCCAGCTGGAGGGCACGCTGGCGCTGGTCACCGGTCAGGAGCTGGAGACTCCCGGCGAGATGCTGTACGTCGCCAGGCGGGAGCAGCCCTCGCTGGTGGCGACACTGCTGAGCGCGTGGGAGGGAGAGGGGCGGCGGCTGGGCCCGGGGCTGGCGCACGAGCTGGCGCAACACCGCGGGCGGATGGCGTTCTACCGGCAGCAGCAGGCGCGCCTGCCCGTCGCGGTCGTCTCGCTCAAGGGGCTGGAGATCGCCGACAGGTACCCTGACCCGCTGCTCAGGTACATGAACGACCTCGACTTCTGGGTGCCGCAGCGGGAACGGCTGTGGGAGCTGGCGGCCTGGCTGCTCGACGATGGCTGGTCCATGCACACGGCCACCTTCATCCGGCTGGAGCGGGAGCCGGAGGTGATCCTGAGCCTGCGCAGGCGGCCCGACGACCCGTACGGCCTGCCGTACGGGATCGAGCTGAGCACGCTCGCCTACCTGGGCGACGGCCTCGGGGCGCCGCACCGCACGAGCGTGCCGGGCGACCCGGTGGTGAAGAACCTCGTGGCCCTGCTCTACGAGCGCTTCGAGCAGCCCTACCGGGCCAGGGACCTGATCGACGTGGCGGTGCTGCTGGGGGCGGCCTCCCCAGGGACGCTGCGGGCCTGCGCCCTGGCGGTCAGTGAGCTGGCGCTCTGGCCGGAGTACGCCGAGCTGGCGGCACTGCTGGCGGCCGGCCCGCTGGAGGTGCCCGAACTGCCGGGGGAGCGCAGGGCGCTGGTGCGCGCCAGCCGGCTCAGGCGGCGCACGACGGTGGTGAAGGCGCTGCGCAGGCCGGTCAGCCTGGCCGCGACGGTGTTGCAGAGCCGCATGACGGGCGCCGCGGTGCTGGACCGGCTCAGCCCGAAGGCGGCGCTGGAGGCGGGGCTGACGTTGTTCGCGCTTCCGGTCGAGGGCGGTGTCCGCACCGACCGGCTGACGATCGGCGAGAGCGGCGGGGCGCTGTGGGCGCACACGCCCGTCGGGCGGTTCATCCTGGTCCACGGCGACGAGGTGGACGAGGAGCTGCTGGGCGGGGCGAAGGCGGCGGGCGCGCTGTGACGCGACCGGTCCGCGCCGACCCGGCGGGCGGCCCGCCGGCGTGGGTCCTGCACCGTCCGCAGGCCGACGTGACCACGGTGAGCGTGTGGCTGCGCACCGGATCCCGCGACGAGGACGAGGCCACCGCGGGCGGCACGCACCTGCTGGAGCACATCCTGCTGCAGGCGCCGTCGGCGGGCGGGGAGCGGGCGGTGGACCTGCTGGAGGCGCTGGGCGGGGAGGCCAACGCGATCACCAGCCGCGAGCACCTGGTGCTGTACGCGCGGGTGCCCACCGAGGCGGCGGTGCGCGCCCTTGACGTGCTGGCCAGGGCGCTGGCCGAGCCGGAGCTGAGCGGCGCGGTGCTGGCGGCCGAGCGCAAGGTGGTCCAGGAGGAGCTGCGGCTGGCCGCCAGCGACCCGCTGGACGTGGTGCACGACGTCTTCTTCGACCTCGCCTTCCCCGGCCATCCCCTGGGCCGCCCGGTCGGCGGCACGATCGAGGAGGTCGGCCGGGTGGAGCTGGAGGCGTTGCGCGCCCACCACGCCCGGTGGCTGGGCTCGGCGGGGGTCGTGGTCTGCGGCGGCGCCGCGCCCGAGGCGGTGGCCGGCGCCCTGGAGAAGGGGCCGCTGGCCGCGCTCCCGCCGTGGACGCCGCCCGCCTGTGCCGGCCCGCCGGTGGTGGGGGCCGGGCGGAAGGCGCTCGAGCTCAACAGCGACACCGCTGGCGTGGTGCTGGGCGGGCCTGCGGTGCCGTACGGGCACCCGTTGCGACCTGCCTGGCTGGTGCTCATGGAGTTGCTGGCCGGGGCCAGCTCGGCGCTGCTGACCGAGGAGCTGCGCAACCGGCGCGGGCTCTGCTACGAGCTGTGGGCGCTGGCCGCGCCCTACCGCGACACCGGGGTGTGGCGCGCCTTCGTCGCCACGGCGCCCGAGCATGTCGAGGAGGTCGTGGCGACCGCCGTCGCGCTGCTGGCGCAGCCCGCCTGGTCGCCGGCGGAGGTGGCGCGGGCCGCGCGGCGCACGGCCGCGCTGCTGCGGCTGGAGGCGGAGCAGTCGCTGGAGGAGGCCCTGCTGTACGGCAGGCACGCCCTGGTGGCCGGCTGCCCGGACTGGACGCTCGCGGGCGAGCTCGCGGCCATCGAGGCGGTGACGCCGGAGGAGATCGCGCGGGCGGTCACGCCGGACGATGCGGCGCGGGTGGTCGCGCCGGAGGGGATCGCGCGGGTGGTCGCGCCGGACGATGCGGCGCGGGTGGTCGCGCCGGAGGGGATCGCGCGGGTGGTCGTGCTGGACGAGGCGGCGCGGGCGGTCGCACCGGGAATGGTCGCGCCGTCGATCGTGGCCGTCGCCGGAATGGCGGTTTCCTGCCAAGAACTCCCGCTCCCGGAAAATCCCCGGGAAATGGGGCGAACATAAGCCTAGGAATGGGCCGCGGGCGGCGCTTGTCCGGCCGCCCGCAGACGAAGTGAGGAGCAGAGAATGGACCGTAACCGAGTCGTGTCGCGACGTCCCCGAGTATCGAAGTCCCGCAAGGGCTGAGGCGTCTTCCAGGGAGTGACGGATGACCGGGATCGTGTGGGACAGGACCGTCCTGTTCCTGTTTCCGCCCGATGCGCTGATGCGGCATCTGTGCACTCCCGTCCTCGACATCCTTGAGGAGCGCGGGTTCGAGCCGGTCCGTTACGAGGTGGTGTGGCACCGGCCGCCCAACCAGGACGCCTTTCACGAAAGCAAGATCACTTCCGCTTGGAAGGCCTACTTCTACCGGCAGGTCGACCTGGTGTTCGACCTCGGGCCCAGCCTCGTCCTGCTGGTAGAGGACAGGTGCACGGCTGACGCTCACGCGAGGCTGCGTGCCCTCAAGGGCGCCAGCGACCCGGCGCAGGCGGCGCCCGGCACCATCCGGGGCGACCTGCGCGGCGTCAACGTCATGCTGGACATCGTGCACAGCTCGGACAGCCCGCAGGACTCCCGGCACGAGGCGGAGATCTTCCTCGGCCCGGGCTGCGGCACCCCGCTCGACGGCGACCAGCGGGCGCTGCGCGACCTGGTGGCGCTGCTGGAGGCGGGCATCCCCAAGGAGAGCAGGGAGTTCGACGACGTGCGCGCCGGAGTGCGCTCCCGGGTGGTGGCCGCGATCTGGCACGAGCTCGACGACGAGGCGCGCAAGCTGGCCCCGGAGCTGGCCGCGAGCGCCCGGCCGGGCGCGGGCGCGGAACTGGCCGCCCTGCTGCCGCCCCGCCATCCGCTGGCCGACCTGCTGGCCTGCGAGTTCCTGCCCGGCCTGCCGCGCGTGGACCTGCGCAGGACCGCCGCCCTGCTCGCCTGCTACGGCCTGGCGCTCGACCGCTGGGAACAGGCGGTTCTGCAGACCTCGATGCTCTTCCCGCCCCTCCGGCGTTCGGAGTGAGAGTTCGGTGCTCTTCCCGCTCCTGCGGCGTTCAGGGTGACAGTTCGGTGCTCTTCCCGCCCCTCCGGCGTTCAGGGTGACAGCTCGGTGGTCCGGGCGCTCCACTCGACGACCGGCTCGAGCGCCGGGTCGAGGGCGAGGACCCAGGCCGGCAGCTCGACCGCCCGGCAGCCACGGGACAGCTTGGCCCGCCAGCTGCCCTGGCCGTAGTGGAGGCGGGTGACGCCCTGCTCGGCGGCGTGGCGGGCGGGCTCGTAGAAGACGGTCGCGAAGTAGGTGTGGCGGGCCGCCGCGGAGCCGTACCACCTGGCGGTGCTGACGCAGTACCACGTCTCCCGGTGAGGGATGAAGAGGGCGTAACCCACCAGGTGGTCGTCGTGCTCGGCGCTGAACAGCAGCGCTCCGCCGTCGCACAGGGCCGCCAGGCGGTGGGCGACGGCCGCCGGGTCCGCCGCGCCCCCGTACTTGCGGGAGTGCAGGCACTTCAGGTCGACCATCCCCGGCACCGGCCGGGAGATGTCGCTCACGCGCAGCCGTACCCCTGCCTCGGCCAGCCGGCGCAGCTCGCGCCGGGCCTCGCTGCGGCGCTTGGCCGGGAGCCGGACGCCGGGTGAGAGCTCGCACGAGTAGGACAGGGGGATGCGGGCGAAGCCCCGGCGCCCCAGGACCTGCTGCAGCTCCGGTGTGGTGGTGTAGAGGAAGGCGACGGCGCGCAGGCCCTCGGCGCGTGACCAGGCCACGATTTCGTCCACCAGGTCGCCGAGCGTCGCGCCGTCGCGGGCGGCCGGGCCGAGCGGGTGGCACTCGTAGCCGGGCAGCATGACGACCAGGTGCGGGGTCCAGGCCGGGGACCCCGCGAACCGCCGGCGGGCGGCGCGGGCGGCCTCGCTGAGCGGCAGCTGCGCCGGGTCGGCGGTGAGGATGTACGGCAGGTCGAAGGGCTCTCCCGGATGCGCGCCGCGCACCACCGTGCCGTGGAGCACCGCCCCGTCCAGCTCGAAGGTGTACGGCAGGCCGGACACCCGGTCGCGCATCGCGGCCAGCCACCGGCCGGTGGCGAAGAGCGGCCCGTCGGCGATCGGGCGCAGGCCGGCCGTCACGCGCATCAGACCTCCAGCAGGCAGGCGTCCAGGCCGAGCCGGAGCAGCCCGTGCTTGAGCTTGAAGGCGGCGTTGCCGCGCCCGCCCTCGAAGAGCGTCCGGCCCTCGCACATGGCCTGCTCGACCGTGGCGGCGTGGAGCAGGGGGTAGGGGCTGAAGCGGCCGTCGACCCGGTAGTCGACCCCGCAGGCCCAGGCGTGGAAGCGGTGCCGGTCGCGCAGGCAGACACCGGCGGCGATGAGCCGCTCGCCCTGACGGACCTCGACCGCCTGCGCGAGATCGCCGAGCGCGGTGACGAAACCGGCGAAGAGCTCGGGCGGGTAGAAGCCGCTCGAGCCGTGCTTGGCCGCGGTCATGGCGCACAGCCTGCCGATCTCGGCGAGGTTGGCGGTGCCCGCGGGCCTGACCGTGTACGACACGCCGGCCTCGGCGGCCCGGCGGCGGTTGCGCCGCAGGTTGGCCCGGCCCCTCGGGGTGGCGGGGGCGGTGTGGTCCGTCACGCCGCGCAGGTCGAGGCGGAAGCGATCCTCGATGTGCTCGGCAGGGAAGCCCAGCTCGATCAGGGACTCGCGCAGGGGCGAGCCGTGGGCGACGTTGACGAAGCCGTACCAGGCCGCGCCCAGCTCGCCGGCCAGCTCGCGCATCGCGTCGACGACCGCTTCGAGGTGGGGCGCGCCGGGCAGCCAGGCGTCGTAGCAGTGCCAGACGTGGCTGAGCAGGCCAGGCTCCTGGCCGGTCAGGGGATAGCGGGCGCGGAGCTGGCCGAGCGGGTCCAGGCCGTCGATCAGCGAGACGGGCAGGACGGCCACGGCCCGCCCCCGTTCGCGGACCACGAAATAGCGAAACAACTTCACCGGCGTCAGCGGAAAGCTCTCGTATGCCCGCAGATAACGAGATTGATAGAAAACCGGCGCCCCCGAGGCTGCCACGACGCCATCCCATTCCGCGTCGTCAAGGGCTTCGATTGACGTGAATATGCCAACTTCCACGTTCTCTCTCATATCGCCCTTTCTTTGGATGTAGAACGATATTAAGCATTAATTGAGGCAAGGAGGAAGTCGTGGCTCATGTCGTCTTCCACAATAAGGTGGGCGGATCGGAAACCCTGGAGGCCGCCCCCGGCCGGCCGTTGACGGAGGTGCTGACGGCCCACGGCATTCCGGTCAACGCGGTGATCACCCTGCGGAACGGGAAGATCGTCCCCGAGGAGACGACCGTCGTCGGCGAGCACGACGTCATCGAGCTGCGCCAGGTGCGCCACTACGACCTCGACGTCACCCGCCGGCCCGCCACCACCGTGTACGGCACGCCCGACCCGATCTACACCAAATCCATCCTGTTCGACACCGCCGGAAGCCTGGAGCGGCGCGTCGAGCAGTTCGACGAGGAGAGCTTCGTCCGCTACGTGGAGGAGACCTTCGTCCAGAGCGTCCTCAGCCACGGCGTGCTCAACCCGGGCGACTCGGTCGTGATCGGGCTGTCCGGCGGCCGTGACAGCGTCGCCTTCCTCAAGCTCCTGGAGCGCACCCGGCACCGGCTGCCCGACTTCTCGATGACCTCGGTGACCATCACCGGCCTGCCCGACTGGGAGGAGCCGGCCACCTTCGCCGCCGCCAGGGCCTCGGCCGAGGGGCTCGGCATCGACCAGGTCATCGTCGACGCCGCCGACATCGAGCGGGTCTTCAAGCTCCGCCGGCCCTTCGTGGAGGCCATGAACAGCGTCGTGGGCGGGGATCGGCGCCACCTCAGCATGGTCGTCGGCCACCAGGTGCTGCGGCGCATGCTGGAGAACCACGCCGAGAGCATCGGCGCCGGCACGGTCGCCTTCGGCTTCAACGCCGACGACCTGGTGGCCAGCATGGTGACCTGGCTGACCAGCGGTTACCGGATGGGCGGCATCCCCGTGCGGCACATCGGCGGGATGCGCTACATCTTCCCCCTCTACCGCATCCCCAAGAAGGAACTGACCATCTACCTGGAGCTGGTGGCGCCCGAGCTGAACCGCCAGGGCACCCCGGGCCGCTTCACCACCGGACCCCAGGAGCGCTCGATGGCCTACGCGATGGCCGACCACCTCTACGGGCTCTGGCCGGGGATCGACTACTACCTGTTCGAGGCCTTCGCCACCATGCAGCGCTCCATGTTCCCGCTGGTCGAGGACAAGTGCCGGGTCTGTGAGGGGGTGTTCGTGCTCCAGGAGGGCGTGCGCAACCCCATCGGCGTCTGCGACGTCTGCGACTTCTTCGCCCGGCAGGAGTTCGCGTGACAGGCTGGTACACCGGCTACTTCACCGAGGACTACTGGCGGTTCGCGCGGCACGAGTACACCGCCGAGCGCACCGCCGCCGAGGTGGACTACCTGGTGAAGGTCCTGGCCGAGCACGCGCCAGGGCGGCGGGTGCTCGACCTGGGCTGCGGGACGGGGCGGCACGCGGTCGAGCTGGCCCGGCACGGGTACGAGGTGACCGGCGTGGACGTCTGCCCGTGGGCGCTGGAGCAGGCCCGCGCGGCGGCCGTCCGGGCCGGGGTGCCGCTGGAGCTGGTGCCCGCGGACCTGCTGACCCGCGCCGAGCTGCCGGTCGTGGACGCGGCGATCTGCGTGCAGTCCTTCGGATGGGGACGCGACGACGAGCAGCTGGCCTTCCTGCGCCGGGTCAGGGACCGGCTGGCGCCCGGCGGCGTGCTGGTCCTCGACCACTCCAACGTCGCGGCGATCCTGGCCGGCTACCGGCCGACGGCGCGCTTCGAGGCCGACGGCGAGGTCTTCGACTTCCTGCGCTCCTACGACCCGCTGTCGGGGCGCAGCCGCGGGGAGCTGCGCGTCACGCGGCGCGACGGCACGGTCGCGGTGCTGCGGGACGACGTCCGGCTCTACCTGCCGGGCGAGGTGGCGCGCCTGGTCGGGGAGGCGGGTTTCGAGCTCCTGCGCGCGGACGCGGACTTCACCGCCGGGTCTGCGGTCCGGCCAGGGACCCGTTACGTCCAGCTCGTGGCGGTCGCGCCGGCCCGCCCCGAGCCGGCCGTGCTCCGCCACGCGACCGCCGAGCCAGGCGTGGACCTGCGGTGGGCGCCGGACGAGGTCGAGTTCGTACGGGACGCCGTCGAGCGCGCCTGGCACGGCGTCGGCGAACCCGGCGAGGCGGCCCGGCACTACGCCCTGGACGACCCCTACGGCGGCGCCCGCTCCGCGCCGGTCCTCAGCCGCCACTTCGCCGTGGAGCTCAGCCCAGGCCAGGTGGTGACCGGAGCCGGCACGACGGGGCTGCTGCACGCCCTGGCCGAGCCGGGCAGGCTGCTGCACGGCCCGCACGCCCATCCCGACCTGCCGGCCTGGGCCGCCCGGCGGGGCGCCGACGTGCGCGTCTTCGACCGGTGGCAGGACGTGGCGGCGCAGCGGCCCACCATGGTCCTGCTCGACCGCCCCGGCGTCCGCGGCGACCTGCTGCCCCTCGACCACGTCGCCGAGCTGGCCGAGGCGGTGAGCGCGGTGGGCGGGGTGCTGGTGGTCGACGAGGCGTGCGCCACCTACCTCGGCCCGGCGGCCAGCGCCGTCCCGTTGACCACCCGGGTACCCGGCCTGGTCGTGCTGCGCAGCCTTTCCAAGGGTTACTGCTGCGGCGGGCTGCGCGCGGGGTTCGCGATCTCCTCTCCCGACGTGGCCGCCGCCGTGCGGGCCGCGGTGCCGCCACTCGGCGTGTCGGCCCTGTCCCTCGAGCTCGCGCTGCGCCTGCTCGACCAGGGTGACGTGCTCGCCCCGCTGCGGGCGGCGGTGGCCGCGGCCAAGCCGGAGCTCGTGGCCGCCCTGGCCGCGCTCGGCTGCCGGGCCGAGGCAGGACACCCCGACCTGCCGTGGGTGGTGACCGAGGACGAGCTGCCCGCCGGGCTGGCGGGCCGGCGGCTGCCCGGACTGACCCGCGTCAGCGTGCCGCTGTCGGCGGCACGCAGGAGCGCCCTGCGCCGGATGGCGGCCCGGACGGAGGCCCAGTCAGTGGCCCGAACGGCGGCCCGGACGGAGGCTCGAACAGTGGCCCGACCAGTGGCCCGGACGGTGGAGAGGTGAACGTCGGCGAAGCCGTCCGCCTGGTCCATGCCGGATTCGACGTCGACCAGGCCGTCAAGGACGTCGCCGAACTGGCCGGGTTCGACCGCTACCAGGCCTCCGACGGCGTCATGGCCGCCGCGCGGTACGTCGCCGACCGCGCCGAGCAGGCCGGACTGCGCGATGTCCGGCTGCTGGAGTTCCCGGCGGACGGCACCCGGCGCTGGTGGAGCTTCCGGTCGCCCCGTTCGTGGACGCCCGTGCGCGCCGAGCTGGCCGGGGTGGCACGCTACCCCGACCAGCCCTTCGCGCTGGCGGCCTACTCGGCGCCGATCCCTGGCGAGGGGATCGTGGCGCCGGTGGTCCGGCTGCGCTCCGGGGAATTGCGCGGCGCGCTGGTGGTGCACGACGACCCCCAGACGCCGGTGGCGGCCGCGATCGAGCTCGCCGCCCGCCACGGCGCGCTGGGCCTGGTCACCGACCGCCTGCCCGGGCCCGGCCGGATCGAGCTGCCGCCGGGCGGCCCGCTGGTGGCCTTCAGCCTGACCTCCGCGCAGGTCGCCGAGCTGGTACGGCGGGGCCGCGTCCTGGTCGTGGTCCAGGTGCACGAGCGGGCGCCGATGCCGCTGGTGACGGGCGTGCTGCCGGGCGAGGCGGCCGAGGAGGTGCTGCTGTCGGCCCACCTGTGCCATCCCCGGCCGAGCGTCAACGACAACGCCTCGGGCGCCGCCGCGCTGCTGGGAGCGGCGGCCGTGGCCAGGGACCTGCCCAGGCGCAGGGGCATCAGGTTCGTGTGGGGGCCGGAGTTCACCGGCATGGCCGCCTACCTTCACGACGTGGCCACCACCGTGCCCGTCGCGGCGGTCAACGTCGACATGGCAGGGCAGGACCAGCGCCGGTGCGGCGGGCCGCTCATCGTCGAGCGCAGTCCCGACCACCTGCCCGGTCTCGTCAACGCCCTCGCCGAGCACGTCGTGGCGGCCCTGCCGCAGGCCGCCCGCTCGTACTCGGGCGCGGTGGCCTGCGACACCTGGGCCTGGCGGGCGACGCCGTTCGTCGGCGCCTCCGACCACAGCCTGCTGGTGGACTCCGCCATCGCCTGCCCCACGGTGTCGCTCGGGCACTGGCCTGACCGGTTCAACCACAGCGCCGCCGACACCCTGGACAAGCTCGACCCCGACGAGCTCAGGCGCACGGCCACGATCGCCTGCGCCACCGCGGCCGTGCTCGCGGGGGCGGCAGGCGATCGCGGCGAACTGGAGCGGATCGCGATGGGCTGGGGCGCGGCCCGCGTGATGGAGTGCCTGCCGGGGCGGGAGCGGGCCACCCGGGGGTTCCTGCGGCACCGTACCGCCGTGGCGCTGGGGGCGCTCGACGGGGTGGACGCGCTCTACGGGCCGGGTGGCGGCCGGTCCCGCGACTGGCTGCGCGCGCTGTCCGGGCACCTGGCGGACCTGCTTCCCGGCGAGGATCCGGCGGGGGCCGGCGGGCCGCGGCTGCGCCGTACCTGGTCAGGGCCCTTCAACCTGCGCGGGCTGGCCGAGGCGGCGGGTCCGGCCGGGCGGGCGTGGATCGACGGGCAGGTGGCGGCGGAGCGGGCCCGCTCCTACGCGCTCATGCTCGCGCTGGCCCACGGCATCGACGGTGAACGGGACCGGGCGGCCGTCACCACGTACGCCGCCCACGCGGCGGAGCTGCCGGTCCCCGGCGAGTTCGCGAACGACTTCCTGACCGTCCTCGTCGAGGCGGGCTGGGCGGAGGAGGGCTGATGCGCCAGTTGCTGCGTGACCGGCGGTTCCTGCTGCTGTTCCTCGGCCAGACGATCAACATGGTCGGCGACCGGGCGCTGCTGGTGGTGCTGGCCATCTACGTCAAGGAGCTGACCGGCTCGGACGCGATGGCCGGGGTGGTCTTCGTGCTGCTGTCGGTGCCGTCGTTCTTCGCGCCGCTGACCGGGCTGCTGGTCGACCGCTTCCCCCGGCGGCTGACGCTGATCGTCAACGACCTGGCCGCCGGGGTGCTGGTGCTGGGCCTGCTGCTGGTGCGGCATCCGGGCGACCTGTGGATCGTCTTCGTCGTGACCCTCGGGTACGGCTTCGCCAACCAGATCTTCACCGCCGCCCGGGGCGGCCTGCTGCACTCGATGGTGCCCGACGGGATGCTCGGCGAGGCCAACGGGCTGTTCAGCTCGCTCGGCCAGGGGCTGCGCATCTTCGGGCCGCTGCTGGGCGCCGCGGTCTACGCGAGCCTCGGGCTGGGCGCGGTGGCGCTGCTGGACACCGGGACCTTCCTGGTGTCGGTGCTGGTGCTGCTGATGCTCAAACGGGCGCCCGACCTGGCCCGGCCGCAACCGCACGAGCGAGGCCGGTTCCGGGCCGATCTGGTGGCCGGGGTCCGGCACATCCTGGGCGACCGCGAGCTGCGCGGCGGCGTGCTGGCGGTCGCGGCGGCGCTCGGCGCGGCCGGTCTGGTCAACCCGGCCATGTTCGCCGCCGTGGAGCAGGGGCTGGGGCGTCCGGCGGCCTTCATCGGGGTCATCGGCGCCTTCCAGGGCGCGGGATCGGTCGCCGGCGGGTTCGTGGTGGGCCGGCTCATCAGACGGTTCGGCGAGCACCGGACAGCCGCGATCGGGTTCGCCCTCAGCACGGCCGGGCTGGCGCTGGTCGTTCCCACGACCGACGTGACGATGTGCGTGGCGGGGATCTTCGTCGGCCTTTCCATTCCCATCTTCATGGTGGCCACCACCACGCTCGTGCAGCGGCGCACCGAGAGCGGACTGCAGGGCCGGGCGTTGACGGCGATGGACGCGGTCATCGACCTGCCTTTCGTGCTGTCGATGGCGGCCGGGGCGTGGATCGTGGGGCTGGTGGAGTATCGCGTGATCTATGCCTTCAGCGCGACGGCCTTCGCGGCAGTGGCGGCGTATGTGCTGGTGGCAAGGCAATGGCGGGTTGATGCCAGCATTTCTCATGCTAATTGACCCGAAAACTCCGGATTTCTAGAGTTAAATGCATCGGGTAGTGGACAAATTGTCCACCCGGCGCAGGAGGCGCATGTGATCAGGGAAAGCGTCCAGACCACGGTAAAGACGCCAATTATGACAACTCCGGAATTCGTCGAGAAGATGCTGGCCGCACGCCAGGAGGTGCAGGTCGTGAAATTCCGGACGACGTGCACCGATTGTGTGCCGAACTACTGAGATGACCGGGCCCGGGACAGGGATCGCGCCCCGTCCCGGGCCTTCCCTGTGCGATGTGCCCGGCCTGGTTCTCGACGAGCTGGGCCGGGCGGGTCGCGGCGTGGTCGTGCTGGCCGTCGACGGGCTGTCCTGGCAGGCCGCCGGCCGGGCATGGCGGGCGGCCGAGCTGAGCTGTCTCACCTCGACGTTCCCGAGCACGTCCGCCACCGCCTGGATGTCGTCGATCACCGGTGCGTCCGTGGCCGAGCACCTGGTCGTGGGCGCGGCCTACCGGGAGCGGGCCGGAGGTCCGCTGGTCGACGTGATCACGGGGAAGACCCTCGCGCGACCGGTCGACGGGCGCCCGGCGGCACGGGAACCGACGGGACCGGCCGCGGGGACGGCCGCGGGACCGGCCGGGCGGACAGGCGCGGGACCGGCCGTCGGGATGGCCGCGGAGACAGCCGTGGGACCGGCCGGGGGGATGGCCGATGGGATGGTCGGCGGGATGGCCGGTGGGGTTGCCGGCGGGAGGGCGCTCGCGGGATGGCCGACGCTCTTCGAGCGGGCGGCAGGGGTCGCCGATGCGGTCGTGGCCGGCCGCGAGCTGGACACGCTCGCCAGCCCGTGGGTGACCGCCCTGACGCGCGGCGCGCGCCGTACCCCCGCCTCGGGGAGGCTCACCCGCGACCCGCAGGAGCTGGTGGCCGGGGTGGCGGCGGACGTCGAGGCGGTCATCGGGACGCGGCGGGCGCGCCCGCTGCTGCTGTGGATCTACGTCAACCTGGACGACCACGTGCACCGCCACGGCTACGACGGCCGGGCCATGGACGCGCTGGGCCGGCTGGAGCGGCACGCGCTCGACTGGGCCCGGCGGGGCTGGCACGTGATGGCCTGGTCGGATCACGGGCTGGTGCCCGCCACGCCGGACAGGGAACTGGCGGAGCGGTGGGCGCGGCTTGAGTCGCCGGAGCTGTGCGAGCTGCCCGGCGGCGGTGCCGGCCGGGTGCGCTGGCTGTATCCCCGGCCCGGCCGCGAGGGGGAGGCCACCGAGCGGCTGGCCGCCGCGCTCGACGGCCACGCGCAGGTGCTGCCCGCGACCGCGCTGGGGGAACTCGGCCTGCTGGAGCCGACCGGGCCGGTGCGTGAGCGGATCGGCGCGGTGGTGGCCGTCGCCACCTCGCCGCGCTTCCCGATCCCCGACCCGCGGCTGGCCTTCGAGCACGGGGCCCGCAGCCCCGAGGAGACGCTCGTGCCGCTGGCGCGCTGGGTCAGATCCAGCCGCGCCTAGCGGCCTCCGCGCCGGCCTGGAACCGGCTGGTGGCGTTGAGGTTCTCCATCACGCTGGCCACGCGGCGGGCGAAGGTGCGCTTGCTCAGGTGCAGCCGGGCCGCGGCCCGGTCGTCGGTCAGCCCGTCGTTCAGCGCCCGCAGCACCTCGTGCTCCTCCTGCCCGCCGGGCACGCAGCCGCGCTGCTGGTCGGTCAGGATCCGGTGGATGGTGTCGAACACCCCCGCCACGGAGGCGGCGACCAGTGGGTTGGCCACCCGCTCCAGCCGGTCGGCGGCGGGCTGGTCGGGGTGCGGCACGTAGACGACCATCCGGTCCCGCACCAGCACCTGGTACGGCAGGCCGGCCACGGCGTGCACCATCGCGCCCGCCTGCCATGCCTGTGTGAAGGGCGAGGTGCGGCCCGGCTGCCCGGGCCCGTGCAGGATGCGGATCGCCAGGCGCCGCCTGGCCAGCTTGGCGAACAGCCGCGGCAGGGAAGGATGCATCCGGTCCGGCTCGGCCGACAGGACCAGCAGCTCCGAGCGGGTCTGCTCGGCCAGTTCCAGTTCGACGAGCGAGATGCCGAGGTCGGAGGGGGAGTGATCGCGATCCGCGTTCCGGGTCGTGCGGGGCCTGTGCTGTGCGGTCAGAGACATCGATACCAACCAGCTCACCTGAGGGGGACCATCTGCCATGAACGGTAGATGGGCGCTATGTGGATGCGATTTCGGCGAGTTATCGGTATTTATCGGTACATGTCGGGGGTGATTCGGATCCGCTCGGTAGAAGTCCATGTGCACCGCCACAAATACCGCCCACCCTTCTCGGCATTTGTGGCATTACTGATCTTCCGCGGGTACCGTACGATCTTCGGTGGAGAGAGCTCAGGAACGGCATCTGACCACGTCTGAGACGAACCCAGGTGGGCATGCGCATGGAGTTTCGCATCCTCGGTCCCCTCGAGGCCGTCTCCGGTGATCGGCATATCCCGCTGGGCGGGCCCCGCCAGCGCGCGGTCCTGGCGATGTTACTGATCAACGTCGGCAGGGTGGTCACCACCGACCGGCTCGGGACGGCCATCTGGGGGCACCGGCCGCCGGCCACCGCCCGCAACCAGGTGGCGATCTGCGTCTCCGGGCTACGCCGCGAGTTCGCCGCCGCAGGAGTCGCCCACGACCCCATCGTCACCGCGCCCTCCGGCTACCTGCTGCGCCTGGGCGAGGACGACGTGCTGGACGTCAAGCAGGTCGAGGAGATGCTGCGCCAGGGAAGGGCGGTGCGCGCGGCCGGCCGTCCGGAGAAGGCCTCGGAGTTCCTCGCCGACGCCCTGGCGGTGTGGCGGGGCGAGCCGCTGACCAGCGTGGAGGGCGAAGTGATCCGCTCGGAGGCCGAGCGGCTCAGGGAGTGGCGCCTGGCCATCCTGGAGGAGTTCTTCGAGGTCGAACTGGAGCTCTCGCGCGACTACCAGATCGTCGGGGAGCTGACCGCTCTGGTCACCGAGTTCCCGCTGCGCGAGCGGCTGCGCGCGCTGCTGATGCTGGCCCAGAGCCGGGCCGGGCGCCGGGCCGAGGCCCTGGCCACCTACCAAGAGGGCTACCGGCTCAGCGTGGAGCGGCTCGGGCTGGAACCCGGCGAGGAACTGGCCGGCCTGCACGAGGCCATTCTGCGTGGCGAGGCCGGCGCGCGGCAGGGCTGGCTGCCGGTGGAGCGTTCCGCGGCCGGCGCTCCGCCCGCCGTCCCCGCGCAGCTCCCGCCCGACGTCGCCGGCTTCGTCGCCAGGGAGAGGGAACTCGGCTACCTCGACCAGCTGCTGGAGCGCAAGCTCGAGAACGGCCTGCCGTTCATCGCGGTCATCACGGGCATGGGCGGCGTGGGCAAGAGCGGCCTGGCCGTGCACTGGTCGCACACCATCGCCTCCCGCTTCCCCGACGGGCAGCTCTTCGTCGACCTCAACGGCTACTCCGAGACCGGCCCGCCGCTGTCTCCCTTCGACGTCATCGACAACCTGCTGCGGGCACTGAGTGTCTCCCGCAACCACCCCCTGTCCACGCTGGAGGAGCGGGCGGCCACGTTCCGCAGCGCGCTGGCCGGACGGCGGGTGCTGCTCGTCCTCGACAACGCCCGCGACTCCGGCCAGGTCCGTCCCCTGCTGCCGGGCGCGACGGGCTGCGCCGTGGTGGTGACCAGCCGCGACCAGCTCACCGGCCTCATCACCCTGGAGGGCGCCACCCCGCTGCGACTGGGCGTGCTGGAGCCGGAGGAAGGCGTGGGCGTGCTGGCCCGCATCGCCGGCGAGCAGCGGGTGAGCGAGGACATCGAGGGCGCCATGCGGCTCAGCGAGCTCTGCGGCGGGCTGATGCTGGCGCTGCGGGTGGCCGCCGCCCGGCTGGCCATCAGGCCGTCCTGGACCAGCGCGGACCTGGTCGCGCGCCTGACCGACGAGAGCCGTCGCCTGGACGAGCTCAGCCAGGGCGAGGTGGACCTGCGGACCAAGTTCATCCTCAGCTACCGCGACCTGGCCCCGCAGGTGGCGGTCATGTTCCGGCGGCTGGCGCTGATCGACGTGGCCGAGTTCGGCCCATGGCTGGGGGCGGCGCTCCTGGAGGTGCCCGAGGGCCGCGCGCAGGACCTGATCGAGCAGCTCGTCGACGCCCAGCTCCTCGAACTGGGCCAGCCCCGTCTGGGCGGGCAGGCCCGCTACCGCTTCCACGACCTGGTCCGCCTGTACGCGCGCGAACGCGCCCTGGCCGAGGAGAGCGAGCACGAGCGGGAGGCCGCCCTGCGCCGCGCCCTGGGCTGCTGGCTCGGGCTGGCGGAGGCGGCCCACGCCCGGCTGCTCGGCGGGGACTTCGCGGTCCTGCACGGCTCGGCCGCGCGTTACCCGCTGGCTCCCGCGGTGCTCGACCGGCTGCTGGCCGACCCCATCGAGTGGTTCGAGGCCGAACGCCAGCAGCTGCTGTCGGCCATCGGACAGGCCGCCGCGGCGGGTTACACCGAGCTCTGCTGGGACCTGGTGATGACCTCGGCCACGTTCTTCGAGTCACGCAGCTACTACGACGACTGGCGGGTGACGCACGAGCTGGCGCTGACCGCCGCGCGGCGCGCGGGGAACGCGCGCGGCGAGGCGGCCATCACCTACGGCCTGGGCAGCCTCCAGCTCTTCCGCCAGCGCTACGACGCGGCCGAGCCGCTGCTCCTGCGGGCCGTGAGCATGTTCGCGGAACAGGGCGAGGACCACGGCCGCGCCCTGGCGCTGCGCAACCTCGCCCTGCTCGACCGCATCGCCGGCCGCTTCGAGCTGGCGCTGGATCGCTACGAGGAGGCGCGCGGCGTCCTGCGGGCGCACGGCGACCGGGCGGCCGAGGCGCACGTCACGGCCTGCGTCGCGCAGGTGCGGATGGAGCGCAGGGAGTACGGCGCGGCCGAGTCGCTGCTCAGGCTGGCCCTGGGCATGTTCGAGGAGATCGGCCACCAGCGCGGGGTGGCCCAGGCGCTGCACCGGCTGGGCGAGGTGCTGCTGCGCACCCAGCGGATCGACGCCGCCCGGCAGACCCTCGAGAAGGCACTGGAGACGGTGCAGCAGCTGCGCGACGTGGTGGGCGAGTCCTACGTGCTGCGGGTGCTCGGCGAGACCTACGCCAAGCAGGGCCGTACGGAGAACGCGGAGAAGGCGCTGCTCACCTCCCGGGACATCGCCTACCGGGTCAGTGAGCAGTTCGTGGTGGGGGCGGTCTCGCTGGCGCTGGGCAATCTCTACTTCGGGACGGGGAACGCCGCGCTCGCCCGCAACAACCTGACCCTGGCCGCGAAGGTCTTCGAGGAGCTGGGCGCCAGGGTCTGGCACGCGCGCGCCCTGGAGGCGCTGGCCGCCACCGAGGCGATGCTCCACAACGACCAGGGGGCGCACGAGCTGTGGGCCCGTGCCTCCGCCCTGCTCGCTGCGGAGCGCGGCTGAACGCTGCTGAGCGCGCCGCTACGGCTTGGGGACGACGATGACGGTCCCTGTCCAGTGGAAGTTGCTGGCGCCCTCGCCGGGGCCGCCGGGCTCGTCCGCACCGGCCTGGGCCAGGCCGCCGGAGAGGGCGGTCAGGATCGCGGCAAGGACGACCGTGGTCGCGAATCGGCGCATCATCGTGGGTCCCTTCTGAGTGGATGGTTGCGCGACGGGAGGGGCGGGGCGAGCGGCCAGGGGAGCGGGCCCGGCACGTCCGTGGTGCCTCCGGTGCCGAAGGCGGACGTGGTCGCGCCGGCCGTCTCGCCGCCGTCGACGACGAGCTCCTGGCCGGTCATGAACGAGGCCTCCGGGGAGGCCAGATAGTGGAAGGCGGCGGCGATCTCCTCCGGCTGGGCGTGCCTGCCGAGCGGGATGGTGCGGTTGACCTCGTCGAACATCCCCGGGGTGTACTCGGCTTCCTGCATGGGGGTCAGGACCGCTCCCGGGCTGACACAGGCCACGCGCACCTGAGGGCTCAGCTCCAGCGCGAAGGTGCGGCACAGCGCCAAGATCCCCGCCTTCGTGGCGTTGTAATCCGCGTAGTAGGGATAGCCGCGCGAGCCGTTGACGGAGGCGGTCGCCAGCAGCACCCCGTGGCCCTGGCGCGCCATGTAGCCGGCGGCGCAGCGCCACAGGCCGAGCACGCCGAGCAGGTTGACGTCCACCACGCGGCGCGCCGTGGCCTCGTCGATGTTGAGCACCCCGTGCCGGACGCTGATGCCCGCGTTGGCGATCACCACGTCCAGCCGGCCGTGCTCGGCCCAGACCTCGGCCACCGCGGCCTCGACGGCCGGCCAGTCGGTGACGTCGGCCTCCATCCAGCGGACCGGCTCCTCGGGAACCGTGCGGGGCGGCTGCACGTCGAGGTTGATCACGATGTCGCCCGACCGCGCGAAGCGTTGGGCGGTGGCGAAGCCGATCCCGCTGGAGGCGCCGGAGATGACCACAGTACGCATGACGGTCCCCCTCAGAAGATCACCCGCGGGCTCGCGGTCGCCCGGTTGCCGATGGACCTGCGCAGGTTCCTGCTGACCGTCAGCTTCTTCAGCCACCGGTCGGTGCCGTCGTAGCGGGGCGAGAAGGGTTTGCGGCCATGGACCACCAGGTAGTTGTCGATCACCAGCAGGCTGCCCTGCCCGACCACCACGTCCTGCTGCCTGGCCTCCAGCTCGGCCACCAGCGCGTCCAGCGCCCGCTCCGCCTCCGCGTCGCCGTCCACGCACGTCATGAACGGCCGGTCGAGCCGGAGGTAGGGACGGCGCGGGTCGCCGACGAGGACCGGCACCGGCTCGGGTTCGTCCCGCATCCGGCGCATCAGCTCCAGCGCCGGATGGTCCGGCTGGCGCAGCTCCAGCTGGCGCAGGTGCTCGTCGTCGGGCCTGATGTGGAAGCGGGGCCGGCCCAGCAGTTCCTCCTGCTCGGGCGGCAGCTCCAGCTCACGCACCGACGAGACGGTGGTCGGCACGCGGTCGTGGTTGCGCAGGCCGAACAGCAGCAGGTAGTCGCAGCGCAGCGGGTGGAAGCCGTCCTCGGTGTGGAACTCCAGCAGGGACTGGCTGCCGTGGCCGCTCTGCCGCATCTCGTCGCCGCGGATCGGGACGATGTTCTGGACCATCCGGCCGCCCTGCAGGGTGGACCAGGCGAAGGGCTCGCCCAGGACCATCCCGCACAGGGCGAGGAAGATCTCCGCCTCGCTCGCCGTCCGCGACTGCCCGGCGCCCGACCAGTGGTCGGGGGTGGGGCCGAGCGCCCGGTCGTCGACGGGGAAGCCGTGCACCATGCAGACGCCGGCCGGCTCCGTGCGGCGGAAGTCCTCCAGGAAGCGCCGCAGCCCCACCGGCAGCTCCTCGCGGACGTGCCAGCACCGGTCGTAGAAGCCCGGGTCGGCGGGGTCCTCGTCCAGGGCCCTGATGCGCTCGGCGACGGCCAGTATCGCGTCCACCTCCTTGCCGTCGAGGAGGTACTCGACCGTCTCCGCCGTCATGCGAGCGCTCTCCTGACGCTGGCGGGGCGGATGTCGGTCCAGCTGCGCTCGACGTGCTCCAGCGCCGCGGCGCGGCTGTCGGGGCCGAAGACCACGCTCCATCCCTCGGGCACCTCGAAGGCCGCCGGCCACAGGGAGTGCTGCTCCTCGGCGTTGACCAGGACGAGGAAGACGCCGTTCGCGTCGTCGAAGGGGTTGGCGCTCATGTCAGCCCTCCGGGCGCAGATCGAACAGGATGCCCCTGGGCGGGGCGGCGAAGTGGCGCTCGTCGGCGCACACCCATCCGGACTCCCGGAAGGCCTCGTGCCACTCCTCGCGCGTGGGCAGGTAGACCCCCATCAGCGCGTGCACGAGCTCGAAGCCGAGGGTGAAGATGCGCGTGTCGGGGCCGGGCAGCGTCTCGCTCCTGACCACGTCGCACAGCAGCAGCCGCCGCGCGTTGGGGAAGGCGGTGCGCAGCTTGCGCAGGCCCGCCACGCAGGTGGCCTTGGGCCAGAAGTCGTGGCCGAGGAAGACGCAGGTGATCAGGTCGACGTCGGCGAACTCCGGCCTGGGCTCCAGGTTCCGCACGTCACCCGTGACGATGCTGATCCGGTCGGCCATACCGGCCTCCGCCACCGACGCCCTGGCCAGTTCCACCGCGGCCGGCGCGATGTCCACGCCCACCCCGCGCACCCCTGGCCGGCGGCCGGCGGCGCCCATCAACCGCTGGCCGGAGCCGCAGCCGAGGTCGGCGATGACCTCGTAGTCCAGTTCCGCCAGGAGCTCGACGAAGTGCGGCTCGACCTCCGTGTCGCCGATCAGCCGGGAGCCGACCGCCACCGCCCGCATGTCCCTGGTGTAGAAGTCGCCGGTCCGGTCCTCGGTCCTGGCGACCTCCGGCACCACGGAGAACAGCTCGCCGCAGCCCCGGACCATCCAGTAGAAGTAGCCGCGCGCGGCGTAGGCGCTCTCGAAGAGCGGGCCGGTGACCGCCTTGTCGTCGGCGACCTCCACGACCTCCGCCCACGAGAGCGTCACCAGAAGCTGGCGCACCACCCCGCGGTCGAGCCCGTCCGCCTCGGCGGTCTCGAAGGAGTAGCTGCCCTGCTCCTTCAGCGCCTCCAGGATGCCCAGCTCGGCGGCCGCCGACAGGGACACCGCGACGAGATAGGACGAGAACAGGTCCGCAACCGGGCCGCGCGTGAAATCCGCGCTCATGGGATTCTCCTTTTTCGCCGACATTTCGCTCACGCTTTTCCGGAATCGGCCCAGAGCGTGTCCATGGTCTCGTGCGTCAGCACCGTCTCCAGGTCGCTCTTGGCGGCGTAACCCATATTGATGATCGTGCGCACCCCGGCGCTGATCGGATAAACCCGGTGCAGGGTGGTGTTCGTGCGCATGACGTACAGGTCCCCGGCCCGCACCTCGAACGAAAGGGTGGGATTGCCGAGAAACGCGCGATGGATGGCCGGATCCTGCTTGTTCCATGTTGTGCCGGGCACGCACTGGACGAATCCGCCGTGTTCGGCGGGCGGGCACTCGACGACCCAGACCAGCGCGAAGCTGTAGTCGTCCCAATGCCAGCCGTGGGTGTCGCCGTTGTGCTCCAGGCGGGTGATGACGTACTGCTCCGGCTCGTACGGACAGGCCAGCACCGGCTCGTCCACGATCTCCGAGAGCAGCCCGACGAGCGCTTCCGACTCGTACAACGCCGGGATCACGCTGCTGCGCTCCGCGATCTCCGCCCGCGTCACGTTGCGCATCCTGCGCGGTGTGCCGCCGGTTTCCTTGAATCGCAGATCGCGCCGCACGCCGGATTCTTCGATGAGGGAGAGCACGTCGCCCGACACCGCCTCCTTGATGCTCGGCGGCACCAGGAAAGATGCCGTCGCGAAGCCGTGGGCGGCGAATTTCTGCCGGGCCGCCGACAATTCGTCGGCCAGTCCGGGGCGGCGTGCATGCTGGTTCAGCTCCTGCAGTATGAGGGCATTCACTGCGGGGATCCTTCGCTTCGCCTGATGGGGATCTCGCTGCTACGGAACGTAGGGCCGCGAGTGGGGGCGGAAAAGCGCCCGGCGCGACTGTGGCGAGAAATCGCCATTCATTCCCGGCGCGACCGGGTGCCGGGCCGGCCCTTTTACGCTGGGCGGGCATATGAATTCCCCGGTTAGACAGGATGCGCCATGCCCACCGGCGTCCCCCTCTTCCTCCTCCAGCTCATCGTGATCCTCCTGCTGGCCGTGCTGCTGGGCCGGCTGGCCGCCCGCTTCGGACAGCCGGCCATCGTCGGGGAGCTGTCAGCGGGACTCCTGCTCGGCCCGGCGGTGCTGGGACAGCTGGCGCCCGAATGGTCGCAGTGGCTGCCCAAGCCGGGCTCCGGCGCCCTGATCGACGCCATCGCCCAGCTGGGCGTGCTGCTGCTGGTCGGGCTCACGGCGGCGCAACTCGACCTGGCCGCGCTCGGCCGGCAGGCGGGCACCCTCGCCCGGATCAGCGCCTGGGGGCTGCTGGTGCCGCTCGCGCTCGGGGTGGCCGCGGGCTTCGCGGCCCCCGAGGTGCTGCTCGGGCCGGGCACCCGGCGCGAGGTCTTCGCCATCTACTTCGGCGTGGCGCTGTGCGTCAGCGCCATCCCGGTCATCGCCCGCACCCTGACCGACCTGCGGCTGCTCGACCACCGCATCGGCCAGCTCATCCTGGCCTCCGGCGCGTGCCAGGACGCCGTCGGGTGGGTGCTGCTCGCGGTCGTCGGCGCGATGGCGGCCACCGGCCTGGACGTCGGCGCGCTGGGCCTGTCCGTCCTCTGGCTGGCGGTGCTGCTGGCCGTGGTCCTGGCCGCCCGGCCCCTTGCCCGCCGCGTGCTGCGCGGAGGCGAGCAGGCGCCCACCATGACGATCGTGGTGGTGATGATCCTCACCGCCGCCCTGGCCGCCCATGCCGCCGCGCTGGAGCCGGTCGTCGGGGCCTTCATCGCCGGCCTGCTCGTGGGCGTCAAGGGCGGAGCCGACCCCAGGCACCTGGCCACCCTCCGCACGGTCGTCATCGCCGTGCTCGCCCCCGTCTTCCTCGCCTTCGCCGGGCTCCACCTGGACCCGGCCGCCCTGGCCGACCCCGTGGTGGCCGCCGCGGCGGCGGCCGCGCTGGCGATCGCCGTCCTGGGCAAGCTCGCGGGCGGTTACGTCGGTGCCCGCACCAGCGGGCTGTCGCACTGGGAGTCCTTCGCCATCGGCGCCGGGCTCAACTCCCGCGGCCTGATCGAGGTCATCGTCGCCACGGTCGGCCTGCGGCTGGGCATCCTCACCCCGGCCGCCTACTCGATCATCGTCCTGATCGCCGTCACCACCTCGCTCATGGCGCCTCCCCTGCTGCGGATGGCGCTCGCCAGAGCTTCGATTGGAGAGCCGGATGGCCGTCGCCAGAGTGAACGGAACCACGATCACCTACACTGACCAGGGCTCGGGCGAGCCGGTCATCCTCGTCATGGGCACCGGCAGCCCCGGCCACGTCTGGCAGCTGCACCAGGTGCCCGCCCTCCTCGCCGCCGGCTACCGCGTGATCACCTTCGACAACCGCGGCCTGGCGCCGGACGGCGGGCCCATGCCCGAGATCGACGACCTCGTCGGCGACCTGGCCGCGCTGATCGAGACGCTGTGCGGCGGGCGGTGCCGGGTCGTCGGGGTGTCCATGGGCGCCCACGTGGTCCAGGAGCTGCTGCTGGGCCGGCCCGCGCTGGTCTCGCAGGCCGTGCTCATGGCCACCCGCGGGCGGCCCGACCACTTCCGTGCCCGGCTGTGCGCCGCCGAGGCCGAGCTGTACTCCAGCGCCGTGGAACTGCCGGCCGCCTACGGCGCGGCGCTGCGGGCCGTGCTCAGCCTCTCCCCGCACACGCTCAACGACGAGCGGGAGGCGCGCAAGTGGCTGGACCTCTTCGAGGTCTTCCCCACCGCCGCGGCGGTGATGCGGGCGCAGAGCCGGCTCGAGAACATCTCGGACCGGCTCGACGCCTACCGGTCGATCAGCGGGCGGTGCCTCGTCATCGCCTTCGAGGACGATCTCATCACCCCGCCCCACCTGGGCCAGGAGGTGGCCACGGCCATCCCGGGCTGCCGGTACGCGCAGGTCGCCAAGTCCGGCCACTACGGGTACCTGGAGCAGCCCGACGAGGTCAACTCGCTGATCATGGACTTCTTCTCCGCCTCCTAGCCCGGCCGTCAGGTGGTGGTCAGCACCGGTAGCCTCCGACGGGAGCTGACCAGGGAGCGGCGCGGCCGGGGCAGCGGGTCGACCCCGGTCTCGACGAGGACGAGGCTCATCGCCCGCTCACCCTCGACGAAGATCAGCCCCCGTTCCCGCAGCGCGGCCACGTGCTCGGCGGCCTCGGGCGCGAGACGGTCGAGGCGCGTCGGGCGCTCCAGCGTGACGAGCACGTCGGCCACCGCGGGATCGAGCGGGTACCGCAGGGGCGAGCCGGACCGGGAGTCGTGGACGACCCACGCGCCGTCGTCGTCCCGCTCCATGCGCAGCTCCGGCGGCGTCCCTTCCCACGAACCGAGCCAGGCGCCCACGGCCGCGCTGAGCGGCCGGATCCAGCGGGCGACCCCGATCATGTACGGCGAGACCGCCCGGTCGGTGAAGTAGTAGGCGAGCCGCCGCAGCGACTCCTCGGGGAAGGGGTAGGTCAGCCGGTAGTGGTCCACCGGATGCAGGTCGAGCCCGAACTCGGCGGCGTTGTTGAAGTAGGGGCTGTAGCGGTCGAACCGCACAGGGAAGACGCCCTCGGGCGGCGGCAGGTGGGTCAGGAGCGGCAGGTCGTCCACGTACTTGGCGAAGGTCGACTCGGGCTCGCCGGGGAAGCCGATGAGCAGGTTCCAGGCGGGCGAGATGCCGTAGCGCACGCAGTTCTTGAGCAGCTGGATGTTCTGGAAGGAGGAGGAGCCCTTCTTCATCAGCTTGAGCGTGCCGGTGGACAGGGCCTCGATGCCGGGCTGGATGCGGTTGACGCCGGCCCTGGCCATCTCGGCCATGTCCTGCTGGTCGAGGCCCACCTTGACCTCGTAGAAGATCGAGGCCTGCGGCGGGGGCTGGATCCTGGGCAGGACCTCGGTGAGGTACTCCAGGGGCATGATGTTGTCGGTGCAGGAGTAGACGGTGCACCAGGGCGCGTAGGAGAACAGGCGCTCGAACTGGGCGACCGCCTTGTCCGGCGACATGGCCCGGTAGGCCATGCCCTGGCCGTTGAGACCGCAGAACGTGCAGTGCGAGCGCTCGCCCCACCAGCAGCCGCGGGAGGTCTCGAAGAAGAGGATGGGCTCCACCTTGTCCTCGACCGCGGCGGTGAGCTCGTCGAAGGACGTGGCGAAGGAGGCGTAGTCGGGCTCGACGCTGTCGTCGATGTCGGTGTCGGCCCCGATGGCGCGGCGGTAGCGCTCCTCGTGGCAGTTGTCGCGGGAGACGACGCCGAGGATCGTGTGCGCCGCCGGCAGCTCGCCGTCGAGCATCGCGCGCAGGAAGCGGGGGAAGGTGTTCAGCGCCGGGCCCGAGAAGACGAAGTCGAGCTGCGTGGCGTGCTCGACCAGGGCCGCGCCCATCGGGGCCTCGCAGTTGGCGCCGCCCATGACGGTGACGGTGTCCGGGGCGCGGTCCTTGACGATCCTGGCCATCGCCAGGCTGGGCACGGTCTGCATGAACATCGAGCTGAAACCGACCAGGTCGGCCTCGGCCAGGCGGTACTTGTCGGCCAGGAAGGCGCAGAACTCGCCCAGCCGGTCCCGGCGGCGCAGCAGCTCCGCGCGGAAGGGGGCGCGGTCGGGGCCGGCGAAGTAGCGGGCGAAGTACTGCTCGCCGTTGTCGGGCTCCTCGGGGAAGGCGACCTGGCGGAAGAGCCAGTCGCCGATGCCGGCCACGTGCTGCTCCATGCCTTCGGCGATGGCGTCGTAGAGCTCGGTGCCGAAGAAGCGCACGAAGTCGTGGTTGAGGTAGCAGACGCGCACGTCGATCTCGGCGCCGAAGTCGCGGCGGACCAGCGCGCCGAGCTGGCTGAGGGCGAAGGAGGGTCGTCGCCGATCCGCGAACGGCATGTTGACCAGGGCAACGTCAAGCACTGAGAGTCCTTTCGCCTTCCGTTCGCCAGACGGAGTACTGGCGGAAGCCGTAGAGGAGGGGAGTTTCGGGGGCGCTGTGGATCTCGGTCACCCGGCCGAGCACCAGAGCGTGGTCGGTGACCGTCCAGACCTGCTCGACCAGGCATTCGGCCCAGCCGTGCAGGTCCTCCTCGAGGCGGGGCAGGCCCAGCCGTCCGTAGGGTGACCACTGGACGGAGGAGAAACGGTCGGCGGTGAGGGAGGAGAACAGTTCGGCGACGGGGCGGGCCCGGGCGGGCAGGAGGTTCACGCCGAAGCCGCCGGAGCCGAGGGCGGCGGCCAGCGTCCGGCTGTGGATGTTCATGCTGACCAGGAACGTGGGCGGGCTGAGCGTGACGCTGATGAGCGACGAGCAGGTCAGGCCGCAGGGCTCGCCCTCCGGGCTGATGGCGGTGACCACCGCCACCCCCGTCGGGTAGGCGCTCATGAACATGCGGCAGGACTCCACCAGGGCGGTGGTCATCGCAGGCTCGTCAGGTATTCGTGCGCGGTGGGCAGGGCGGCGACCATGCGTTCCGCGGCGGCGCGGACCCCGGCGAACTCGGCCCGCGCCCGCGCCGGATCGATGTGGTGGAGCGCCGGACGCGGGCGGAGGGGCGCGTGCCCGAGCCCGAGCAGCATGGTGATCCACGAGTAC
>NZ_JBSGJX010000041.1:0-82890 GCF_053605785.1 Nonomuraea sp. NPDC003754 | reverse complement strand
AGGGGCGCGTGCCCGAGCCCGAGCAGCATGGTGATCCACGAGTACAGCTCGAAGCCGTGGTAGTACGGGTAGACGGCGCTCTCGTCCGGCAGCCGGCCGGCAGCCAGCTCCAGCAGGTCCGACAGGCTCTCGGGGATCTTGCGGCGCTTGGTCTCCTGCCAGTACGGCGTGTCGGCGCGGGCGCCGGCCCGGTAGTGCAGGATCAGGAACTCCTTGACCCCGTCGATCACCCGGGCCACCTTGTCGTTGTAGCCCTTGCTCAGCAGCGGGTCCCAGCGCTCGTCGGGGAAGTGCTTGACCAGCTGCTCGATGCCGTGCTGGATGAAGAAGATCCCGGTGGACTCCAGGGGCTCGACGAAGCCGCTGGACAGGCCGATGGCCACGCAGTTGGCCACCCAGGAGCGGTGGTTGCGGCCGATCCGCATGCGGATGTGGTTGGCCTCGAGGTCGTCGCGGCCGGGCGCGGCGAAGGCGCGCAGCGTGCGCTCGGCCTCCTCGGGGGTGCAGAACTCGTCGGAGTAGACGTAGCCGGTGCCGTTGCGGCCGTAGAGCGGGATGGTCCAGATCCAGCCGGCGTCCATCGCGGTGGCCGTGGTGTAGGGGTTGATCAGCTCCTGCTCCTCGCGAGGCACCCGCAGGGCGACCGCGCGGTTGTTCGGCAGCACGTCCAGGAAGGGGCGGAACGGCTCGCCCAGCGTCTCGTTGATGAGCAGGCCGCGGAAGCCGGTGCAGTCGATGTAGAGGTCCCCGGTCAGCCGGCCGTGCTGCCTGGTGGCGACGTGGCTGATCCAGCCCCGCTCGTCCTGCCCGACACCGGTGACGTCGTCGAGCACGTGGCGGACGCCCTGCCGTACTCCCAGGCCGGTCAGGAACCCGGCCAGCTGGGCGGCGTCGAAGTGGTAGGCGTAGGGGAACTGCGCGCGCTGCTCGTCGAGGGTGGAGCGGCCGAGCGTGCCGTCCAGCCCGGAGGCGAACAGGCTGCCGTCGCGCATGCGGGGCGAGCGCCTGGCCTCGCAGAGCCACGGGGTGATGTAGCAGTGCCGGTCGAACGGCTCGGCGCCGTTGAGCCGCAGGTGCCAGTCGGCCAGGGTGAACCCGTCGCTCACGCGCAGCCGCTCGAACGGGTGGTAGAAGTGGGTGCCGTCACCGCGCCAGTTCTGGAACCTGATGGCCAGCTTGTAGGAGGCCGCGCACTGCGGCATCCAGTCCCGCTCGTCCAGCCCGAGGTAGTCGAAGAAGTGCCGGACGGTGCTGAAGGTGGCCTCGCCCACGCCGATCGTCGGGATCCGCGGCGACTCGACCAGGGTGACCGAGACCCGGTCCCCGAAGGCGGCCTTGAGGTAGGTGGCGGTCATCCATCCGGCCGTGCCGCCGCCCACGATCACCACGCTGTTGATCATCGCTACTGTCCTCTCAGGCTGAGCGGCCGCATGTCGGTCCAGATGGTGGCGACGTGGGCGAGGCACTGCTCCCGATCGCCCGCGAAACCCTCGTCCGTCCAGCCGGCGGGGTTGTCCCGGCCGGCGGGCCAGATCGAGTACTGCTCCTCGTGGTTGACGACGACTTTGAACATGGGCTCATGCCTCCCTGCAGTGTGCGGCGACGATCGGTCCGATATGGGCCATGGCGTCGGCCCTGGTCATCGCCTCGTGGTCGCAGTCGATCTCGTGGACGTCCAGGCGGCCGGTCACGTGCGGCCGCCAGATCCCGGCGGCGGACACCCCCGGAGCCCAGCTCCGCGTGGCGACGAACAGCACCGCGTCGCCGCCGACGCGTCCGGGGCGGTGCGCGTCCAGCAGCCTGGAGTTGTGCAGGACGGTCTCGGTCATCGTGGCCACGAGCTCCTCGTCCAGCTCGGCCGCGTAGCCGACGGAGTCCATCAGCAGCTCGCGGGCCTCGGCCGGGTCCTCGATGCCCGGCCGTTCGGCGCCGGAGAAGGCCGGGTAGCTGTCGAGCAGCGCGAGCAGGGCCACCTGACCCTCCCGCTCGCCCTCCAGCCGCTCGGCCATGGCGTGGGCCACCAGGCCGCCGAAGGACCACCCGAGCAGGTGGTAGGGGCCCTCCGGCTGCACCTTGCGGACCAGTTCCAGGTACTGCTCGGCCATCTCGGCCACCGATCCGGCCCGGCCGGGCCCGGTGGACTGCAGCCCGTAGACCGGCCGGTCGGGCTCCAGGTGCGGCAGCAGGCTGCTGTAGCACCAGCTCACCCCGCCGACCGGGTGGACGCAGAACAGCGGCGGCAGGTCGCCGGCGGGCCGCAGCGGCAGCAGCATGTCGAAGGCGTCCGCGCCGCCGCTGCCGTCGAGCCGCTCGATGAGCTCGGCGACCGTGGGCGCGGCGAACAGGTCGCGGATGGTCAGCCTGACCCCGAGCGTGCCGCGGATGCGGCTGATCAGCCGGGTGGCCAGGATGGAGTGGCCGCCGTTGGCGAAGAAGTTGTCGTCGATGCCGAGCCCTGGGGCTTCGAGCACGTCGGAGAAGAGCTCCAGCAGCGTGTTCTCCCTCGGCGTGCGCGGCGAGCGGTGCCGCGCGCGAGGGGGTTCCGGCAGCGCCCGGCGGTCCAGCTTGCCGTTGGGGTTCAGCGGCAGCGCGCGCAGCGGCAGGTAGGCCGCGGGAAGCATGTGCGTCGGCAGGTGGGCCAGGGCGTGCTGGTGGACGGCCGCCGGGTCGGCGCTCTCCGGCGTGAGGTAGGCGACGAGCTGGTCGTCGCGGACGATGACCGCGGCCTGCGCGATCCCCGGGGCGCCGCCCAGGACGGTCTCGATCTCGGCGAGCTCGATGCGGTGGCCGCGGAGTTTGATCTGGTTGTCGGCGCGGCCGAGGAATTCGAGGGTGCCGTCGGGGTGGCGGCGGGCCAGGTCGCCGGTGCGGTAGAGGCGGCGGCCGCCGGTCCAGGCGATGAAGCGCTGGGCGGTGAGTGCGGGGCGGTCGAGGTAGCCGCGGCCGACGCCGGGTCCGCCGATGTACAGTTCGCCGCGCACGCCCGGTGGTACCGGCCGCAGATTGCCGTCCAGCAGGTGGACCTCGGTGTTGACCAGCGGGCGGCCGATCAGCGGCACTTCGCCGTCACGCACCCGGTAGCCGGTGCTGTCGTTGGTGCACTCGGTCTGGCCGTAGTAGTTGTAGCTGTCGGTGTCGGTCGCCTGCCGCATCGCCCGCCACAACCCGGCCGAGACCGCCTCCCCGCCCACCATCAGCGCCTTCGGATGGTGCCGCCCCGGCGCGAACAGCCCGGCGGCGACCAGCTGCTCCATGAAGACCGGGGTGAGGTCCACGAAGCCGATCCGGTGCCGGTCGATGTAGTCGACCAGGTCCTCGGGCGTGCGCCGCGTCACGTCGTCGATGACGTGCAGCTCGTGCCCGTCGACCAGCCACAGGATCGAGTCCCACGAGGTGTCGAAGGTCAGCGGCACCACGAAGGCGATGCGCAGCCGCTCGCCCTTCGCCGCGGTGAACAGCCCGTGCCGGTGCGCGTGGAACAGGTGGGCCAGACCGCCGTGTTCGAGCACCACGCCCTTGGGCCGGCCGGTGGAGCCGGAGGTGTAGATGACGTAGGCGGCGTGCCGGGGCAGCGGCGGGGTGCCGGGGTCGTGGTCGGGCCCGTCCGGCACGTCCTCCATCGCCAGGGTCCGCTCGTACGGCAGCGCCGTGCCGCGGGTGGTGAGCAGGAGGAGCGGCCGGGCGTCCTGGAGGGTGTAGGCGAGCCGCTCCTCGGGGTGTTCCAGGTCGAGCGGCAGGTAGGCGGCGCCCGCCTTGTGGACGCCCAGGATGGCCGTGATCATGTGGACGGAGCGGGGGAGGGCCAGCGCGATGAGCGTCTCCGGTCCGGCTCCTTGTGCCCTGAGGTGGTGGGCCAGCCGGTTGGCCGTACGGTTCACCTCGTCGAAGGTCCAGCTGCGCCCCTCGGCCACCACGGCCACGGCGTCCGGGGTGCGGGCGGCCTGCTGTTCGAAGAAGGTCGGCAGGGTCTGCGGTGGCGCTTCGACGCGGGGGCCGTGGGAGTGGGCCACCGCCTGGCGGGCCTCCTCGGCGCTGAGCACGGGCAGCTCGCCGATCGGGGCGTCCGGGTCGGCCACGGCGGCCTCCAGCAGCCGCAGCAGCCGCTCGGCCAGCGCCTCGGCAGTGGCCCGGTCGAACAGGTCCACCGCGTACTCGAGGTAGGCGGCCATGCCCTCCGGCTGTCCGCAGGGGCCGTAGTTCTCGATCACGTCGAGGGTCAGGTCGTAGTCCGCGGTGCCGTGCCGTACCGGCTCGTGGGCGATGTCCAGGCCGGCGAAGGCGAGCTCGGCCGGGGCGTTGTTCTGGAAGACCAGGAGCACCTGGAAGAGCGGGAAGCGGGCCAGCGACCGGGTGGGGTTGACCGCCTCCACGACCCGCTCGAAGGGCACGTCCTGGTGCTCGTAGGCGGCCAGGTTGCCCTCTCTGACGCGCTCGAGCAGCTCGTGGAAGCTCGGGTCGCCCGAGGTGTCGGTCCGCAGCACGAGGGTGTTGATGAAGCAGCCGACCAGGTCGTCCAGCGCCTCGTCGCCCCGGCCGGCCACCGCGGTGCCGATCGGGACGTCCTCGCCCGCGCCCAGCCGGGTCAGCAGGGCGGCCAGGGCCGCCTGCACCACCATGAACAGGCTGAGGTTGCCCGACTGGGCCACCTCCAGCATGCGCTCGTGCAGCTCGGGCGGGATCGTGAAGGGCACCGTGTCGCCGCGGTAGCTGGCGATCGCCGGGCGCGGCCGGTCGGTGGGCAGGTCGAGCTGGTCGGGCAGGCCGGCCAGGCCGGCGCGCCAGAACTCCAGCTGCTCGTCGCCCGGCTCCTGCCACAGGGCGTAGTCGGCGTACTGGACGGGCAGCGGGCTCCACCCGGGCGACCCGCCGTCGAGCCGGGCGCGGTAGGCCTCGGCCAGGTCGCGCGAGAGCGGCGCCATGGACCAGCCGTCGCAGGCGATGTGGTGGACCACCAGCAGCAGGACGTGCTCGCGGGCGCCGAGCCTGAACAGCCGCATCCGCACCGGCGCCTCCCGCGTCAGGTCGAAACCTTGCGCAGTGGTCGCGGTGAGCAGCTCCGGCAGCTCCCGCTCGGTGGTGTCCACCGGCGTCAGGCGCACCGGAGCGGGTGGCAGCACGTGCTGGTAGGGGCCCGCCTCGTCCTCGGGGAAGACCGTGCGCAGCGGCTCGTGCCTGGCCACCACGTCGGACAGGGCGGCGGCCAGCGCGGGCACCGCCAGCGGGCCGCGCAGCCTGAGGCAGACCAGCGTGTTCTGGGCGTGGTCGCCGGCGTCCTCCAGCCGATTGAGGAACCACAGGCGGCGCTGGGTGAACGACAGCGGCAGCCGTTCCGGCCTGGGCATCGGCCGCAGAGCCGGCCGGGCGTCGCCGCGCAGGACCTCCGCCAGGCCCGCCACGGTCGGGTGGTCGAACAGGTCGCGGATGGTGAGGGTGGCGTCCAGGGCGGTGCGGATGCGGCTGATCAGCCGGGTGGCCAGGATGGAGTGGCCGCCGTTGGCGAAGAAGTTGTCGTCGATGCCCAGGTGGGTGGCGTTGAGCGTGTCGTTGAACAGCCGCAGCAGCGTCTGCTCGCGCGGGGTGCGGGGCGGCCGGTGCCGGGTGGCCGGGGGCTCGGGCAGCGCGCGGCGGTCCAGCTTGCCGTTCGGGGTCAGCGGCAGCGCGGGCAGCGGCAGGTAGGCGGCCGGCAGCATGTGGGTGGGCAGGTGGGTGCGGGCGTGGCGCTGCACGGCCGCGGGGCTGGCGCCGGCCGGCGTGAAGTAGGCGATGAGCTGCTCGTCGCGCAGGATCACCGCCACCTGGCCGACGCCCGCCGCCTGGCTCAGCGTGTGCTCGATCTCGGCCGGCTCGATGCGGTGGCCGCGCAGCTTGATCTGGTTGTCGGCGCGGCCGAGGAATTCGAGGGTGCCGTCTGGGTGGCGGCGGGCCAGGTCGCCGGTGCGGTAGAGGCGGCGGCCGCCGGTCCAGGCGATGAAGCGCTGGGCGGTGAGTGCGGGGCGGTCGAGGTAGCCGCGGCCGACGCCGCGTCCGCCGATGTACAGTTCGCCGCGCACGCCCGGCGGTACCGGCCGCAGGTCGCCGTCCAGCAGGTGGACCTGGATGTCCGGCAAGGGCCTGCCGATCATGACCGGCCCCGGCTCGTGGGTCCACGCCGTCGCGTCCACCGTCACCTCGGACGGACCGTAGGCGTTGATCATCGTGCGCCCGGCCGCCCACCACGCCATGAGCTCGGGCGGGCAGCCCTCCCCGCCGACCACGAGCACCCGCAGGTCGGGCAGCGGCTGGCGGGGCACGGTGGCCAGCAGCGCGGGGGGCACGTGCGCCAGGCTCACCCGCTGCTCGCGCAGGAAGTCCCCCAGCGCCTCCCCGGTGAGCGTGGCCGGTGCGATCACCAGGCAGCCGCCACGGGCGAACGCCGTGGCGACCTCCGACACCATGACGTCGAAACCGGGCGAGACCAGCTGGAGCACCCGGTGCGCGGGCCCGCCCGCCCCGTCCAGGCGCTCACCCAGATTGGCCGTCAGGTTGGCCAGCCCCCGGTGCTCCAGGACGACACCCTTGGGCGTGCCGGTGGAACCGGAGGTGTAGATGACGTAGGCCGCCCGGTCCGGCGCGAGCGGCAGGCCCGGGTCGTGCTCGGGCCCGGCGGGCACCTCCTCCATCATCACCGCCGTCTCGTACGGCAGCGCCGCCTCGCGCGTGGTGAGGAGCAGCACCGGCCGGGCGTCACGGAGCGTGGCGGCGAGCCTCTCGGCCGGATGCTCCAGGTCGAGCGGCAGGTAGGCGGCGCCCGCCTTGAGCACGCCCAGGATGCCGGTGATCAGGTCGGCCGAGCGGGGCAGGGCCAGCGCGACGAGGGTCTCCGGCCCGGCGCCGCGCTCCAGCAGGTGGTGGGCCAGCCGGTTGGCCATGCGGTTGACCTGGTCATAGGTCCAGGTACGGCCGTCGGCGACCACCGCGGGAGCGTCCGGGGTCCGGGCGGCGTACGACTCGAAGACCCGGGACAGCGGCTCCGGCCGCTCCTCGCGGCGCGGCCCCTCGGCCTGCCCCTCCTCCTCGGCGCTGAGCACCGGCAGGCGGCCGATCCGGGTGGCCGGGTCGGCGACGGCCGCCTCGACCAGCCTGGCCAGCCGCGCGGCCATCGACTCGGCGGTCGAGCGGTCGAACAGGTCGGCCGCGTAGTGCAGCGCGCCGCTCAGCCCCTCCTCCGACTCGTGCACGGCGAAGGTCAGGTCGAACTGGGCGGCGGGAACGTCCGCGTCCTGCCGGGTGACCTCCAGCCCGCCGAGGCTCCACGCGTCGCGCGGCTCCTCCTTCGAGTACGTCACCAGCACGTCGAACAGGGGGTTGTGGCCGGGGCTGCGCACCGGGTTGAGCCGCTCGACGACGCGCTCGAAGGGGGTGTCCTGGTGGGCGAAGGCCTCCAGGACGGCGGCGCGGGTGCGCCGCAGCAGTTCGGCGAAGGCGGGGTCGCCGCCGGTGTCGGCGCGCAGCACGAGGGTGTTGGCGAAGAAACCGATCAGGGGCGCGGTGTCCGGGTGGTCGCGGCCGGTCGTGGGGGTGCCGACGGCGATGTCGTGCCGGCCGGTCAGGCGGGCGAGCAGGGTCTGGACGGCGGTCAGCAGCACCATGTAGACGGTCGCGCCGTGCTCGCGGGCCAGCCGCCGGACGCCGTCGGCCGGCAGGCGCAGCGGCACGTGGTCGCCCCGTAGGGTGGGCGAGTGGGGCCGGGGCCGGTCGGTGGGCAGCTCGAGCGTCTCCAGGCCGGCCAGCCGGTCGGTCCAGTAGGCCAGGCCGTCCGCGGAGTCGTGGCGGCGCTGGTGGAAGGCGTGGTCGGCGTACTGGATCTCCAGGGCGGGAAGCGTCCGGCCCTGGTAGAGGGCGGCCAGCTCCGACCACAGGACGGGCAGGGACCAGCCGTCGCAGGCGATGTGGTGGAAGACCAGGAGCAGGACGTGGTCGTCGGCGGCCACGCGGTGCAGCCGCGCCCGCAGGACCGGCCCGCTCTCCAGGTCGAAGGGCTCCTCCCAGGCGCCCTCCAGCCCCTCCCCGAGCTCCACCGGGGCGGGCGGATCGACCACCTGCGCGGGGACGCCGTCGACCTCCACGTAACGGGTGCGCAGCACCTCGTGCCGGGCCACCACCCCGCTGAGCGCCCCGGCCAGCGCCTCGACGTCGAGCGGGCCGCGCAGCCGTACGGACACCGGCATGTTGTACGCGGGGCTGGCGGGAGCCAGCTTCCACAGGAACCACAGCCGCTCCTGGGCGAAGGACAGGGGCAGGGTCTCCTCTCGCGGCGCGCGCAGGACCGGCGGCGCGGCGGGCCGGGCGGTCTCGACGCGGGCGGCCAGCGCCGCCACGGTCGGCGCCTCGAAGATCGCGGTGACCGGCAGGTCGACGCCGAGCTCCTCCTTGAGCGCGAAGAGCAGGCGGGTGGCCAGCATCGAGTGCCCGCCGAGGTCGAAGAAGTCGTCGTGCGCGCCCACCTCGTCCGGCACCTGGAGCACCCGCCGCCAGACGGCGGCGACCGTGCGCTCCAGCTCGGTGCGCGGCGGCTCGTGGCGGGCACGGGAGACGGCGGGACCGGGCTGCGGCAGCCGGGCCCGGTCGACCTTCCCGCTCAGGGTGCGGGGCAGCGCGTCCACCTCGACGATCCCCGACAGCCACATCGCGCGGGGCAGGCGCTGGTTGCAGAACTCCCGCAGCTCGCCGTGGCCGGTCTCCCCCGTCAGCACCACGTAGCCGACCAGCCGGTGGTTGCCAGGCCCGTCGGGCCAGGCCAGCACGTGGCAGTCGGCGACCGCCGGATGCTCGCGCAGGACGGCCTGCACCTCGCCCGGCTCGACGCGGTGGCCGCGGATCTTCACCTGGTCGTCGTCGCGGCCGAGGAACTCGATGGTGCCGTCGGGCAACCAGCGGCCCAGGTCGCCGGTGCGGTAGAGGCGGGCGCCCGGCGCGGTGGCGAACGGGTCGGGCACGAAGCGGGCCGCGGTCTGCGCGGGCCGGCCGATGTAGCCGCGGGCCAGGCCCTCGCCACCGACGTGGAGCTCGCCCACGACGCCGATCGGCACCTGCCGGCCCTGCTCGTCCAGGACGTGGATACCGGTGTTGGCGGCCGGGGCGCCGACGGGCGTGATGCCGGAGACCGTCCGCGCGCCCCTGCGCACCTCGTGGATGGTGCTGTCGATGGTCGTCTCGGTGGCGCCCCAGGCGTTGAGCACGCGCACCTCGGAGCCGAGGGCCGCCATGATCGCCTCGCAGTCGGCCACGGACAGGGCGTCGCCGCCCGAGACGAGCAGGCGCAGGTCAGGCAGCCGCCGTCCGCTGCCGGCCACGTGCTGGGCCAGCGCGTGCAGCACGGCCGGGATGCTGTCGAAGGCGTCGATCCGCTCGGCCACGAGCGCGTCGGCCAGCTCGCCGGGAGCCAGAGCCAGGGTGCGCGGCGCGATCACCAGGCTCCCGCCGAACGTCAGGCTGCGCACCACGTCGCCGAGGAAGACGTCGAAGGAGGGGCTGGCCACGGTCAGCCACCTGCGGGCGCGGTACCTGCGCGCGGCCCAGTCGGCGCGCAGGTTGGCCAGGCCGCCCCTGGTGACCATGACGCCCTTGGGCGTGCCGGTGGAGCCGGAGGTGTGGATGACGTAGGCCAGAGCGGAGCCTGGCACGTCGCGTGCGGGCCGGTGGTCGGGCAGCGCGCCGAGGTCGCCGCCGATGTCGGCCACCCGCCAGGGGCCGTCGGGGATCTGCCCGGCGAAGCCTGAGTCCGCCAGCACGACCGCCGGTGCCGTACCGGCCAGCATCGCGGCCAGCCGCGCCGGCGGCTGGTCGGCGTCGACGGGGAAGAACGCCGCCCCCGCCTTCAGGGCGGCCAGCGGGGCGATCACCGAGTCCGGGCCGCGCCCCACGCAGATCGCCACCACGTCCTCGGTTCCCGCGCCGAGCTCGCGGATCAGGTGGGCCAGCCGGTTGGCCCGCCGCTCCACCTGGCCGTAGGTGAGCCGCTCGGCCCCGCACACCAGCGCCAGGTCGCCGGGGGCCGTGTCGGCGCAGGCCTCGAACTGCTCCTCGACGCTGGACCTGGCGTTGCGGGCGAGCCGGGTCGCGTTCCAGCGCGCCAGCTGCCGCCGCTCGGCGTCGGTGACCAGGTCGTAGTCGGCGATCGGCCGGTCCGGGTCGGCCGCCGCCTGGCGCAGCAGCACGTTCAGCTGGTCGGCCATGCGCTCGACGGTGCCCAGGTCGAACAGCTCGGCGTCGTACTCCAGGGCGCCGGCGAAGCCGTCGTGCAGGCTGAAGGTCAGGTCGAACAGCGCCCCGCCGGCGTCGCAGGGGTACGGCTGCGCGGCCAGCCCGCCCAGCTCCAGCCTCGAGGTGGCCGCGTCGCTGTCGCCGGTGAACATGACGTTGAACAACGGGTTCCTGCCGGGACCGCGCACCGGGTTGAGCCGCTCGACGACGCGCTCGAAGGGGGTGTGCTGGTGGGCGAAGGCGTCCAGCACGGTGGTCCGGTTCCGGCGCAGCAGGTCGCGGAAGGTGGGGTTGTCGCCGGTGCCCGCGCGTAGCACGAGGGTGTTGACGAAGAAGCCGATGAGCGGGGCGGTGTCGGGGCGGTCGCGGCCGGCTGTGGGGGTGCCGACGGCGATGTCGTGCTGGCCGGTCAGGCGGGACAGCAGCGCCTGGACGGCGGTCAGTAGCACCATGAAGACCGTCGCGCCGCTGTCGCGGGCCAGCGCGCGCAGCGTGCGCGCCGTCTCCTCCGGCACGCGCAGCGGCACGTGGTGGCCCTGGTGCCCGGGCTCCTGCGGCCGGGGCCGGTCGGCGGGCAGTTCGAGCGTCTCCAGGCCGGCCAGCTGGGCGGTCCAGTAGCCCAGGCCGTCGTCAGTGTCACGGTCAGGGCCGGTGCCGGTGTCAGTGCCGGTGTCAGGGCCGCCGTCATCCTGGGCGGTGCCTGCATGGGCGGTGTCTGCGTGGGCGGCGGCGTGCCGCTGGCGGTGGGCGTGGTCGGCGTACTGGATCTCCAGGTCGGGAAGGGCCTCGCCCTGGTAGAGGGCGGCCAGCTCCCGCCACAGGATGGGCAGGGACCAGCCGTCGCAGGCGATGTGGTGGATGACCAGCAGCAGGACATGGTCGTCGGCGGCCAGGCGGAACAGCCGGGCGCGCAGGACCGGCCCGCCCTCCAGGTCGAAGGGCAGCGCGCACTCACGGTCGACCAGTCCGCGCAGCTCGCCCTCCGCGGCGTGGATCACCGGCAGCTCGACGGGCGCGGGCGGGTCCACGACCTGGGCGGGCGCCCCGCCCTCCGCGGCGTAGCGGGTGCGCAGCACCTCGTGCCTGGCCACCACCCCGCTCAGCGCCCCGGCGAGCGCATCCACCTCCAGCGGGCCGCGGAGCCGTACCGCCGCCGGGGCGTTGTAGGCGGGGCTGTCCGGGGCCATCCGCCACAGGAACCACAGCCGCTCCTGGGCGAACGACAGCGGCAGCGGCGTGCCGTCACGCGGCGCGCGCAGCGGCTCGGACCCGCGCGCCAGCCGTTCGAGGAGGAGCCTGCGGCGCTCGGGGGACAGCTGCGCGATCCGCGTGGCGAAGGTCTCGGACATGCGTGCGGGTCCTCTCATGACTCGGACGGCAGCAGCCGCTCGAGCTCGTCGTCGGTGAGCGCCTCGACCATCCGCTCCAGCTCCTCGGCGACCCGCTTGGCCAGGGCGGAGATGCGGGGCTCCGCGAGGATCTGCTTGATGCCCAGGTCGACGCCGAAGGCGGTGCGGATGCGGAAGGCGATCTGCACGGCGTGCAGGGAGTGCCCGCCCAGGGCGAAGAAGTCGTCCTCGGCCCCGGCCCGTTCGACCTCCAGCACCTCGCGCCAGATCGCGGAGAGCGCCTCCTCCACCGGGTCGCGGGGCGCGACGTACTCCGCCTCGGGGACGGCCTGGCCGGAGCCGGGCAGGGGGAGCGCGGCCCGGTCGATCTTGCCGTTGGGGTTGAGCGGCAGCTCATCCATGATCATCAAGCTGGCCGGCACCATGTGCTCGGGCAGCTGCCCCGCCAGGTGCTCCAGCAGCTCGCCGGCGCTGACCGCGGCGGCGGGCTGCACGTAGGCGGCCAGCCTGCCGCCGGGCGCGGTCACCACGCAGGCGGCCACCGACGGGTGCCCGGCCAGCGTCTCCTCGATCTCGCCCAGCTCCACCCGGAAGCCCCGGATCTTGACCTGGTGATCGCGGCGGCCGAGGAAGTCCAGGGTGCCGTCGGGCCGCCAGCAGGCCAGGTCGCCGGTGCGGTACAGGCGCGAGCCCGGCACCCCGGAGAAGGGATCGGCGACGAAGCGGTCGGCGGTCAGTCCGGGCCGCCGCCAGTAGCCGACGGCCACGCCGGGGCCGCCCAGCCACAGCTCGCCGGGAACCCCGACCGGAGCGGGACGCAGTGCCTGGTCCACGACCCAGGCCTGCGTGTTGGCGATGGGCGGCCCGATCTGCCCGTTGGTGAGCGGCAGCTCCGCCAGCGGTCTGCAGGTGGAGATGCTGGTCACCTCGGTCGGGCCGTAGATGTTGTGCAGGCCGGAGTGGCGGGCCTCGCGGACGCTGCTCAGGTTGATGCGCTCGCCGCCGATGTAGACCTGGTCCACGGTGGCGAAGGCGTCGGGCACCTCGCCGACCGTCGAGTTGAACAGGGCGGTCACCAGGGCGAGCGTGGTCACGCCCTCGGCCCGCAGCAGCGCCGTCAGCCTGGCGGGTGACAGCACCGTCTCGTTGTCGGCGATCACCAGCCGCCCGCCGTTCAGCAGCGCGCCCCAGACCTCGAAGATGAGCGGGTCGAAGGACGAGTTCGACAGCTGGGCCACCACGCTGTCGGGGCCGAGCCGGACGTAGTCGGTGCCGCGCACCAGGCGCACGACGCCGCGGTGCGGCACCGCCACCCCCTTGGGCCGCCCGGTGGAGCCGGAGGTGTAGACGACGGTCGCGACACGGTCCCCGCCGCCGTGGTCGCCGTCGCGGAAGTCGCGGGTGCCGAGATCCTCCACGGCCATCGCCTGGCCTTCGGCGAGCGGCAACCCGGCCAGCAGGTGGCGGTGCCCGAGCACGATGCCGGCGCCGGTGTCCTCCAGCATGAACGCCAGCCGCTCGGCCGGATACCCGGGGTCGAGCGGCACGTAGGCCGCCCCCGCCCGCAGGATGCCGACGATCGCGCAGACCAGGTCGGCCGAGCGGGCGCAGCACAGCCCGACCAGGTCGCCCGCGCGCACGCCCGCCTCCCGCAGGGCCGCGGCGACCGAACCGGCCCGCCGCCACAGCTCGGCGTAGCTCAGCCGCACGTCGCCGTCGACCACGGCCACGCGCTCGGGCCGCAGCAGGACGTGCTCGGCCACCAGCGACTCCATCGAGCCGGCCAGCGGCGCCGGCCGGTCGGTCCGGTTCCACCGGCCGACGAGCGCGCGCTCGGCCGGCGAGGACAGCGGCGCGGCGGCCACGGGCGCGTCCGGATCGGCGGCCACCTGGTGCAGCGCGGTCAGGTACTGGTCGCGGACGCGCCGGACCTGCTCGGGCGAGAACTCGCCCCGGTGGAAGTCCAGCCCCATGAGCAGCCCGTTGCCGGAGCGCGGGTTGCGCAGGAAGCCGCAGACGAACGGGTAGTTGGTCGGCTCGACCCGCACCGTGGTGAAGGCGTCCAGCTTGGGGTCGACGAAGGCGACCTCGCCCGCGTCGAGCACGTCCTTCAGCACGTGGAAGTGGTTGTAGACGAAGTGCGTCTCGTACAGCGGGCCGCCGCCGGCCATGCGCTGGATCTCCGACATGGGGAAGCGGCGGTGCGGCAGCAGGCCGTTCTCCTCCTCGAAGACGCGCCGGATCAGCTCCGCCCACGTCCCGCCGACCCGCGCCCTGATCGGCAGCGAGTTGAGGAACAGGCCGCGGGACTCGGTGCCGTCGGCCTCCTCCAGCCTGCCGTTGAAGGCCATCCCGGTGACCACCTCGTCGGTCCCGGCCAGATAGGCCAGCACCCGCACGTGTACGGCCAGCAGCACGCTCTTCAACGGCACGCCCAGCCGTTCGGCCACCTTCTCCAGGCCCCTGCAGAGGTCGCCGGGGATCTTGGTCTCCCGCCAGCCGTAGAAGTCGCTGCTCTCCTGGGGCAGGGTCCAGTCCTGGACGTCGTAGGCGGGGCCCGCGTCGTCGACCGCGCAGTCGCGCGGCCAGCGGGGCAGCACCAGCCGGTCGAGGCCGGCCAGCCGCTCGCTCCACCAGGCGCGCTCGTCGGCCGACCGCAGGGCTTGGCGCTCGGCCTCGATGAAGTCGCGGTAGGTGGAGGCCGGTCGCGCCGCGGCCGCGGCGGCCGGGTCCTGGAGCAGGGCCACGTAGCGTTCCAGGATCTCGGCGATCGTGGAGTGCAGGCTCCAGCCGTCGAGGATCGCGTGGTGCTCCACCAGCGTCCACTGGAAGGTCTCGTCGGTGCGCCGGTGGACGAAGAAGCGCCACAGCGGCGGCCTGGACAGGTCGAAGGGCCGCTCGCGCTCGCGGTCGACCAGCTCGCCGATGACGCGCGCCTGCTCCTCGGCCGGCAGCTCGCGCAGGTCGGCGACGACGATCGGCAGCTCGGCCTCACGGTGGACGAGCTGCAGCATCTCGCTGTACTCGCTCAGGTGGAAGGAGGTGCGCAGGATGTCGTGGCGCCGCACCACCTGGGCGGTCGCGGCGCGGAACAGCTCCTCGTCCCACGGCGCCCGCAGGTGGAAGCTGTCGACGTTCTGGTAGAGCATGCGCTCGTCGGACTCCATGTGGAAGACCATGCCGACCTGGAGCGCGGCCATCGGGTAGGCGTCGACCACGTCCTCGGGCAGCCGGGCCCGGTCGGCGGCGGAGACCAGCCCGTACGGCTCCCGCTCCCGCTCCACCGGCGCCGCCGGCACGATGTCGGCGGCCAGCTGGGCCACCGTCGGCAGCTGGAAGAGCCGCTGCAGCTCGAAGTCGAGCCCGCGCTCGCGGGCCAGCGCCAGCACCTGCACGCTGCGGATGGAGTCCCCGCCCAGGTGGAAGAAGTTGTCGGTGACGCCGACCCGCTCCAGCTCCAGCACCTCGGCCCAGACGGCCGCCAGCTCCCGTTCCGTCTCGGTCCTGGGGGCGACGTAGTCCCGGCCCAGCGCCGGCCGGTCCTCGCCGGGCGGCGGCAGCGCGGCCCGGTCGACCTTGCCGTTGCCGCTGAGCGGCAGCTCGTCCAGGATGATCACCACGGAGGGGATCAGGTGCGCGGGCAGCCGCGGCTCCAGGAACTCGTGGACCGCCTCGACGGTCAGCTCGCCCCTGGGCACGACGTAGGCGACCAGCCGCCGCTCCGGCGCGCCGTGCGCGACGATGACGCACTTGGCCACGTGGGGATGCTCGACGACGGCCGCCTCGACCTCGCCCGGCTCGATGCGGAAGCCGCGGATCTTCAGCTGGTGGTCGATACGGCCGTGGAACTCCAGCGTGCCGTCGGGCTTCCAGCTGGCCAGGTCGCCGCTGCGGTAGAGCCGGGCGCCCGGCCGTCCCGAGAAGGGGTCGGGCACGAAACGCTGGGCGGTCAGGTCCGGCCGGTTCCAGTAGCCGCGGGTCACGCCGTCGCCGCTGACGTACAGCTCGCCGATCACGCCGGCCGCCACCGGCTGCCCGTCCGGGTCCAGGATGTGGATGCCGAGGTCGGGCAGTGGGACGCCGATCGGGCTCGGCCGCTCGGCCAGCAGCTCGCGGGTCAGCGGGGCGTAGGTGCTGTGCACGGTGGTCTCGGTGATCCCGTACATGTTGACCAGCTGCGGAGAGTCCTCGCCGTGCCGCTCCCACCAGCGCAGCACCGAGTCGCGGTCGAGCGCGTCCCCGGCGAAGATCACCAGGCGCAGGGCCAGGTCGACGCCCCGCCGCTCGTCCACGGCGACGAACTGGCGGAAGACGGCCGGGGTGGCGTTCAGCACGGTCACCCGCTCGCGGGCGACCAAGTCGTAGTAGGCCTCCGGCTCGCGGCTCTCCCAGTGACTGACCACGACCAGGCGGCCGCCGGTGGTCAGGGCGTTCCAGACCTCCCAGACGGAGACGTCGAAGGAGCTGGAGTGCAGCAGAGTCCACACGTCGTCGGGGCGGAAGCCGTACCAGCGCCGGGTGCCCGACAGCAGCCGGATCACGTTGTGGTGGGTGGCCATCACGGCCTTGGGCGTGCCGGTGGAACCCGAGGTGTAGATCAGATAGGCGAGGTCGTCCGGGCCGGTCTCCGCGTCGGTGAAGGGCCCAGCGGCAGGCTCAGCGGCAGGCAGGGTGGCGGGGGAGTCCACCAGGACCTTCCGGTAGCCGCCTGACGGCAGCTCCACCCCGCGCTGGGTGACGACCACCCGCAGCCCGGCGTCCTCCAGCATGAAGGCCAGGCGGGAGGCGGGATAGGCCGGGTCGAGCGGCACGTAGGCGGCCCCGGTGCGGAGGATGGCGAGCATGCCGACGACCAGGTCGGCGCTGCGGCGGCAGGCCAGCCCGACCAGGTCGCCCGGCCCGGCGCCGAGGCGGCCGGCCAGCGCGCCGGAGCGCTCCCACAGCTCGGCGTAGGTGAGGCTGGTGGCGCCGTCGGTGAGGGCGACGGCGTCCGGACGGGCGCGCACCTGCTCGGCCACCAGGCGGGGCAACGAAGTGGTGGGGGCGATGCGCTCGCCCGGCCCCGACCAGCTCGCCAGCAGCCGCCGCTCGTGCTCGGGGAGCGAGCCGACCTGGGAGACGGGCCGGTCGGGCGCGGCCAGCAGGCCGTCCAGCAGGGTCTGCCACTGCTCGGCCAGCCGGTCGGCGGTGGCGGCGTCGAACAGGCTGGTGGCGTACTCCAGTTCCACGCGCAGCTCGCCCTCGCAGTCCACCACGGTGACGGTGAGGTCGAACTTGGCCGTCCCGGTGTCGGCGGGCAGCAGCTCCGCCTCCGCCTCGCCCAGCCGCCAGCGCCGCCGCTCCTGCCGGTGGAGGCCGAACAGCACCTGCACCAGCGGCGGGTGCGACAGGTCACGCTCGGGCTGGAGCGCGTCGACCAGCGCGGCGAACGGGGTCTCCTGGTGTGACTGGGCCGGCGCCGACGACTCCCGCACCCGGGCCAGCAGCTCGGTGAAGGTCGGGTCTCCCGCCAGGTCGGCCCGGACGATGAGGGTGTTGGCGAAGAAGCCGACGAGCTCCTCCAGCTCCGGCGCCGGGCGACCGGCCACGGGCGTGCCGAGCACCAGGTCCGTACGGCCGCTCCACCGGCCCAGGAGCAGGGCGAAGGCGGCGAAGAGCACCTCGAAGACGGTGGCGCCCCTGGCGTGGGCCAGCTCGCGCACCTGCTCGGCCATCGGCAGGGTGAAGTACTTGGTGGCGCCGTCGAACTCCTGGACGGCCGGCCGCCGCCGGTCGACGGGCAGCTCGAGCAGCGGCGGCAGGTCCGCGAGGTACTCGCGCCACCAGGCCAGCCCCTCGTCCAGGGGCAGGCCGCGCTGCCAGGCCGCGTAGTCGGCGTAATCGATGACCGGCGGCGCGGGCTCGTTGCCTGCCAGCTCCTCCAGCAGCAGCCCGAGCGACCAGCCGTCCACGGCGATGTGGTGGAAGGAGATCCACAGCAGGTGGTGCTCGGCGGTGTGGGTGATCAGCCCGGCGCGCACGAGGGGAGCGGCCGACAGGTCGAAGGGCTCCCTGAGCCGGCGGTCGGCCAGCCGCCGCGCCTCCTCCCAGGCGGCGGCGCGCTCCTGGCTCCAGGGCACGGCGGCCTCGCGCAGGTGGGTGCGCGGCCTGCCGTCGGTGGCGGTGAAGGCGGTGCGCAGGGCCGGGTGCCGGTCGGCCAGGCCCTGTACGGCCCGCCGCAGCCCGGCGGCGTCGGCCGGACCGGTGAGTTCCAGCAGCACGGGGACGTTGTAGAGCGGGATGCCCGGCCGCCACTGGTCCAGGAACCACAGCCGCTCCTGGCCGTGCGACAGCGGGTCGGATCCGGGCTCACGGCGCGGGATCGCGACCGGCCTGGGCAGGTCGTCGAGGCCCGCCTCGGCCAGCAGCCTGCTGATGAGCAGCTCTTCGGCGCGGTCAATGTGCATCTGCGTTCTCTTTCTCCGCAACCACGCGGGCTTGCCGGACCTGGAGGACGATGGCCGCCACGCGGTCCAGCCGGTCGCCGTCCGCGCTGCGCAGCGCGGCGGCCAGGCGCCGGACCGTCTTGTGCCGGAACAGGTCGCGGACCGAGAGCGTCGTGCGCAGGGCGCGCTCGATCCGTGTGGTGACCTTGACGGCGTGCAGGGAGTGGCCGCCCAGATCGAAGAAGTCGTCGGTGGCGCCGAGCCGTTCCACGCCGAGCACCTCGGCCCAGATCCCGGCCAGCAGCTCCTCCACCGGCCCGTCCGGTGCCACCGCGGCCGCCTCGGCCCGCTGCCGCTCGGGCGCGGGCAGGGCGGACAGGTCGACCTTCCCGTTGGGGGTGAGGGGCAGCCGGTCCACGAGGATCAGGTGGGCGGGGATCAGGTGCTCGGGCAGCTCCCGCGCCAGTCCCTCGCGCAGCCCGGCCAGGGTGACCCCAGGGCCGGGCTGGACGTAGCCGGCCAGCTCCACCGGCCCGGACTCCGGCTCCAGCGCGACGACGGCGCAGCCGCGCACGCCGGGCAGCGCCGACATGGCCAGCTCGACCTCGCCGGGCTCTACCCGGAAACCGCGGATCTTCAGCTGCCGGTCGACGCGGCCGAGGAACTCCAGGGTGCCGTCCCCGTTCCAGCGGGCCAGGTCCCCGGTGCGGTAGAGGCGCGCGCCCGCCGTACCGGAGAAGGGGTCGGCCACGAACGAGGACGCGGTCCGCCCCGGCCGGTCCCAGTAGCCCCAGGCCACGCCGGGGCCGCCGAGCCACAGCTCGCCCGGCACGCCGGCGGCGGCCAGGTCGCCCGTGTCGAGGTCGACGACCCAGGCGGTGGTGTTGGCGATGGGCCTGCCGATGGGCCCGCGGACGGCGGGCGGCTCGGTGAGCCGCCGGCAGGTGGAGAAGGTGGTCACCTCGGTCGGCCCGTAGGCGTTGTGCAGGCTCTTCGGACCGAGCCCGCCGCGCAGCACCTCCCCGATCCTGGCCACGTCCAGCGCCTCGCCGCCGACGTAGAGCTGCTCGACCGTGGCGAAGGCGTCGGGGACCTCGCTGGTGGTGGCGTTGAACAGGGACGTGGTGAGGAAGGCGGTGGTGACCCGCTCGGCGCGCAGCAGCGCGGCGAGCGCGACCGGGGACAGCACGGTCTCCGGTGGCGTCACCGCCACGCGGCCGCCGTTGGTCAGCGCGCCCCAGACCTCGAAGGTGATGGCGTCGAAGGAGGCGTTGGAGACCTGGGCGATGACCGTCGTGCCGTCGAGGGCGACGTAGTCGGTCTCCCGGACCAGGCGGATGACGCCCCGGTGCGGGATCACCACGCCCTTCGGCCGTCCGGTCGAGCCCGAGGTGTAGATCACGTAGGCGGCGTCCTCGGGGCCGACCTCCACCTGAGGAGCGGCCCCGATCTCGGCGCCCGGCCCGTCCACGGCCAGGCCGGCGCGTCCGGCCAGCGGCAGCCCGGCGAGCAGGTCGCGATGCCCCACCACCAGTCGCGCGCCGCTGTCCTCCAGCATGAACGACAGCCGGGCGGCCGGGTAGGCGGGGTCGAGCGGCACGTAGGCGGCCCCGGCCCGCAGGATGGCCAGCATGGCGACGACCAGGTCGGCGCCGCGACGGCAGGCCAGCCCCACCGGCTCGCCCCTGCGCGGCCCGAGCCGCGCGGCCAGCGCGCCCGACCGCGCCCACAGCTCGGCGTAGGTGAGCCGGACGGCCCCGTCGCTCACCGCGACCGCGTCCGGGCGGCCGGCCACCTGCCGGGCGACCAGCTCAGGGACGGACACCGGCTCCGGGCCGGCCACGGAGCCGGACCCGCCGGACCCGCCGGACCCGGCGGACCAGCCGGCCAGCCGCCTCCGCTGGCGCTCGGGCAGCGCGCTGACGCGGGAGACCGGCCGTCCCGGCGCCGCCAGCAGGCGCCGCAGCAGAGTCTGCCACTGCTCGGCCAGCCGGTCGGCGGTCTCCGCCTCGAACAGGTCGGTCGCGTACTCCACCTCCACGGCCATCTCGCCCGGCGCGTCGTGCACGGTGAAGGTGAGGTCGAACTTGGCGGTCCCGGTGTCCGCCAGCCGCATCGTGGCCGTCAGCCCGTCGGTCAGGGCCCAGGAGTGGCGCGAGGGCCGGTAGTGCGCGAAGGCGACCTGCACCAGCGGCGCGTGGGTGAGCGCCCGCTCCGGCTGGAGCGCCTCCACCAGCAGCGCGAAGGGCACGTCCTGGTGGCTGAGCGCGCCCGCGACGCCGCGCCGTACCCGGTCGACCAGCTCGCCGAAGCCCGGCTCGCCGGACACGTCGGCCCGCACCACCAGGGTGTTGACGAAGAAGCCGACGAGCGGTTCCAGCTCGGGCAGCGGCCGGGCGGCCACCGGTGTGGCGATCGGCAGGTCGCTCCGGCCCGTCCAGCGGCGCAGGACCAGCGCGAAGACCGTCAGCGCCACGTCGAAGACGGTGGCCGAGCGCGCCCGGGCGAAATCGGTCAGGGCGCGGGCCAGCTCCGGCGGCACGACGTGGCGCCGGGTACCGCCGCCGAAGCTCTGCACGGCCGGGCGGCGGTGGTCAGAGGGGAGCTCCAGCAGCGGCGGCAGGCCGTCCAGGTGCTCACGCCACCAGGCCAGCCCCTCGTCCACGGGCCTGCTGCGCTGCCAGGCGGCGTAGTCGGCGTAGCCGAGCTCGTCGGGCGGCGGCAGGGCGCGGCCACGGCAGGCGGTGGTGAGGTCGTCGAGCAGGTGGTCCAGCGACCAGCCGTCGACGGCCAGGTGGTGCACGCAGATCCACAGCAGGTGCCGGTCGTGGGCATGGCTCACCAGCCCGGCCCGGACCAGGGGCGGCACGCCCAGGTCGAAGGGCTCTCTGAGGTGGCCGCGGACGGCCTCCCACGCCGCCGCCCCGTTCGCGGCGCGCTCGTGCCGCCAGGGGACGGCCGCCGCCCGGGTCACCGGCCGCGGCTGGCCGTCGACGGTGACGAAGGCGGTGCGCAGGGCCGGATGGCGGTCGACGACCCGCTGGAGCGCCTGCCGCAGCTCACCGGCGTCGGCCGGGCCGGTCAGCTCCAGCACCAGCGGCACGTTGTGGAGCGCCGTGCCCGGCCGCCACTGCTCCAGGAACCACAGCCGCTCCTGCTCCAGCGAGACCACGGCGTGCCCGTCGGGCGCCTTGACCAGCGGGCGCACCGGGCCGCGCACCGGGCCGCGCGCGGTGGCCGCGTCGACCACCTCGGCGCACCTGGCCAGGGTCGGGGCCGCGAACAGCTCGTCGAAGTGCACCTCGACGTCGAAGGCGGCGCGGATCCTGGTCAGCGCCCGGGCGGCGAGGATGGAGTGGCCGCCCATCGCGAAGAAGTCATCCTCCGCGCCGACCCTGGGCACCTCCAGGACCTCGGCCCAGATGGCGGCCAGCGCCTCCTCGGTGGGGGTACGCGGGGCGACGTAGGCGTCCTCGTGCCAGTCGGCCGCGATCGGCAGGGCGTCCGGGGCGATCACGACCTCGGCCAGCGGGGTGCCGGGATCGTCGTCCAGCGACTCCAGGATCGACTCCAGCCGGTCCAGGTGCCAGGCCATGGTGGCCGCGGTGTACCGGTCGGCGTCGTAGTCGCACTCCAGCCGCCGGTCGCCGGCATCGCCGGCCAGCAGGAAGAGGCAGTCGCAGTCGCGCAGGCCCAGCGCCAGCCGGTCCACCTCGGCCCGGTCGGCGTCGGCCGCCACCAGCACCCGGGCCTGCGGGTCGGCCGGGTCGCGCTCGGGCGCCAGCAGCTCGGCCAGCGTGGTGCGCTCCCCGACGGCCGCGCGCAGCGTCACCAGCCCGCTCCCGTCCACCGCCGCCATCGTCACCTGCTCGGTTCCGGCCTCGGCGATCAACGCCAGGACGGCCGCGGCCAGCACGGCGCCGCCGTACGGACGGGCGAGCGGGCGGGTCAGCGACCCGCGCGCGTAGGTGGGCCGGACGGTCGCCGCCAGGTCGGCGGGCAGCGTGGTCGAGGGACTCACGACGCGCCTCCCGGCAGCACCACGTGGTCGCCGATGACCAGGCGGTCCAGGCCGCCGCGCAGGAAGGTGTCGACCGCCTCGCGCGGGGTGCGGACGATCGGCTGGCCGCGCAGGTTGAAGGAGGTGTTGAGCAGCACCGGCAGGCCGGTGCGCGCGGCGAAGACGTTCAGCAGCGACCACAGGCGCGGGTTGCCGTCCCTGCTGACCGCCTGGACCCGGGCGGTGCCGTCGATGTGCGTGACCGCGCCCAGGCGCTCGCGGTGCTCGGGGCGGGTGCGGGTGGTGAACAGCATGTGCGCGTACTGGCGCTCGCGGCCCCGCCTGATCTCGAACAGGTCGGCCGCCGCCTCCTCGGCGACGACGGGGGCGAAGGGCCGGAAGTCCTCACGCTTCTTGATCAGGTTGTTGATGTGGTCGCGCATCCGGGCTTCGCGAGGGTCGGCCAGGATGCTGCGGCAGCCCAGGGCGCGGGGGCCGAACTCCATGCCGTCCTGGAACCAGGCGATCACCTCGCCCCGGTCCAGCGCGGCGGCGGTCTCGGCGAGCAGCTCCTCCTCGTCGGTGACGCGGCGGTGGCGGCAGTCGGTCCTGGTGGCCAGGTGCTCGGCGATCCGGTCGGCGTCGAAGGAGCTGCCCCAGTACGGCATGAGCAGCGGCGTGATCGGGGTCTCCGGCTTGCGGTCGGCGTGCAGGTGGAGCGCGGCGCCCACGGCGGTGCCGTCGTCGCCGGCGCCGGGCGGCACGAAGACCCTGTCGAACAGCCGGCTGCGCAGGATGAGGCCGTTGGCGGTGCAGTTGAGCGCGACCCCGCCCGCGTAGCACAGGTCGCGCAGTCCCGTCTGGTGACGGTAGTGCCGCAACACGTGCAGCAGGCACCGCTCCAGCGCCGCCTGGACGGCCGCGGCGATGTCCATGTGCCGCTGCTCGATCGGGCCGCCCGGCTGCCGCGCCGGTCCGAAGATCTCCTCCAGCACGGCCAGGACGCCCCGATGCGTCTCCCGCTGGAGCAGGTCGCCGTCGCGGGCCAGCAGCGGGACGCTGAACTCCGGCGCGGGCCGCAGGTGCACCAGCTGCCGCAGCTCGCGCTCGTAGCGGGTGCGGTCGCCGTAGGAGGCCAGGCCCATCATCTTGTACTCGTCCAGGGCCATCTCGAAGCCCAGGTAGAGGGTGAAGACCCCGTAGAGCGTGCCGAGGGAGTGCATCGCGGGCACGGAGTGCAGCACGTCGAGCTTGCCGCCGGTGCCGGCGAGCACGGTCAGGCTCTCGGTCTCGCCCCGGCCGTCGGCCACCAGCACCAGGCAGTCGTCGAAGCCGCTGGCGTAGTAGGCGCTGGCCGCGTGCGCCAGATGGTGCGGAACGGGGACGAAGCGCGAGCGGACCTCCTGGCCGGGGAAGTGCTCGGCGAACCAGTCCAGCTGCCGCTCGGGGTCGTAGACCTCCCGGTAGCGCCGGGCCAGGTAGTCCTCCCCGGCCTCCAGCTCGGAGGGCTCGTGGGCGAAGCCGTGGCCGATCAGGTCGAGGTCGGCCAGGCCGAGCCCGGCCCGGTCCAGGCAGTCGCGGATGGCGTTGGCGGGGAAGCGGCCGGTGCCCTTCTCTCCGGTGAAACGTTCCTCGGCCGAGGCCGCCACGACCCGGCCGTCCACCACCAGGGCGGCGGCCGAGTCGCGGCCCTGGCTGATCCGGTACTCGCGTTCGGACAGGCCGGGAAGCTCGCGCCGCTTGAATTCCTCGGAATGGTGCAGGCCGCTGATACCCAGGACTTTCATCACGTCTCCACGAGGGTCTCGGCGTGCGACTGGAGCGCATGCCTGTCGATCTTCTGGCTGCCGGTCAGGGGAAGGCTGGGCACGATCGCGATGCGCTGCGGCATGAGCGCCCGTGGCAGCCACTGCGCCAGGTGGTCGCGCAGCTCGGCCGTCCCCAGCCGCGCCGCCTGCGCGTACAGGGTCAGGCGCTGGTCATTGGCGCCGTGGTCGACCACCAGCGCGGCGGCCCTGGCCACCCGCGGATGGCGCTCGGCGACCGCCTCGATCTCCTCCAGCTCGATCCGCTGTCCGCGCAGCTTCACCTGGTGGTCGATGCGGCCGTGATAGGCCAGGGTCCCGTCGGGACGCCAGGCGCACAGGTCGCCGGTCCGGTAGATCCGGCCCAGCTCCGGGTGCTCCTGGAAGACGGCCGCCGTGCGCTCCGGGTCGCCGACGTAGCCGAGCGCCAGCTGCGGGCCGCTCAGCACGAGCTCCCCGATCAGGCCGACGGGCGCCGTCCGGTCCCACTGGTCGAGCACCGCGGCCCGGGTGCCCGGCAGGGGGCGGCCGATCGGCACGGGGTCGTGCGGCGGATCCGGCACCAGGTGCGTGACGGTGTAGATGGTGGTCTCGGTCGGGCCGTAGCCGTTCCACACCCGCGCGCCCGTCGTCCGCAGACCGGCCACGAGATCGGCGCTGAGCGCCTCTCCGCCGCAGATCACGTCGACGCCGTCCATGCTGCCGGCGGTCAGGTGCGGCACGGTCATCCGCCAGGTCGTCGGGGTGGCCTGGACCAGGTCGAGCCGCCGGCCGCGCAGCCAGGCGGCCAGCCGTTCCGGATCCCGCTGCAGGTCCTCGTGGACCAGCAGCAGCCGCCCGCCGGTGGCCAGCGGCAGGAAGATCTCCATCGTGGACATGTCGAAGGTCAGCGTGGCCATGCAGGTGACGTGCGGGCGCTCGGCTCCGATCATGGCGGCGATGGCGCCGACGCTGTGCCGCAGGGCCGCATGGGGGATGGCGACCGCCTTGGGCGTGCCCGTCGAGCCGGAGGTGGACAGGGCGTAGGCCACCCCGTCGAGGGCGACGGGGAAGTCGGGGACGGCGCCCGCGGCCGGCTCGGCCGTCGTGCGCAGGGCGGTGCAGCCGGGCAGCTCCACCCCCTCGGGGAGCACCGCGTGCCCCGCTCCGGCGGCGGCCAGTTGCTGGCTCAGCCGGAGCGGCGGGTGCTTGAGGTCGAGCGGCAGGAAGCCGGCGCCCAGCGACCAGGTGGCCAGCAGGGCGGCGACGGTCTCGATCCGCCGGGGCAGGCCGATGCCGACCAGATCGCCCGGTCCCACGCCGGCCTGCCCGAAGCGAGTGGCGAGCGCGACGGTCAGCTCGCCGAGCCGCCGGTAGGTGACGGCGGTGGCGCCGTCGTCGACGGCCACGGCGTCGGGGTCGCCGACCATGTGGTCCCTGATCATCGACGCCACGGTCCGTACGGTGTCCCAGTCGCGCTCGGTGTGCGCGCCCGCGACGATCCGGGCGTCCTCATCGCTCCAGAGCCAGGCCCGGCCGGCAGGCCGGTCCGGATCGGCGGCCAGCGCCGCCGCCAGCCGGGCGCGCAGCAGCGGCTCGGCGACGACCTCCCGGTCGCCGAGGTCGAACACGATGCTCCGGCCGCCCACGGCGACGCTGGTGGCCTCGGGCAGGGCGGCGACCGCCGCGACGATCTCGCTCAGCCTCGCCCGCCAGGGCAGCCGCACCTCGTGCCCGCAGACCTCACCGTGCACCTGCTCCGCGCCCGCGTGCGCGGCCAGCACCACCAGCGCGCCCGCCGCGAGCACCGCGCCAGGCGGCATACCGAATTTACCCGCGAGTCGCTCGGCGGCCTCGAATATCGGATTATCCATGTGGATCCCGTCAATTAAGAGAAGGGCTTTTCCACGAAACTCCGCGTGCTGATCCGGAAGTTAGCCCGGCGCCGCCGCGGCGGAGGGAAACGGGCGGCAAGGTGGCAAGTTCGCGCCACGTTCGGCGGCGTCCGGCGGGGGCGGTGCTAGCTTGACCCCGTATCCGCCGTCGCGCAGGAAGTGAGCTGGAAATGGCGCAACTGCTCCGGATTCCCCAGATGCGCTTCTACATTCTCGGAGACGTGCTCTCGAATTTCGGCGACTTCGCGCTGTTCCTCGCGATGGCCATCTGGGTGAAAACGCTCACCGGCAGCACGGCCGCCGCCGGACTGGTGATGTTCTCCTTCGCCGGCGGCAGCCTGGTGCTGCCCCTGTCCGGCTTACTCGTCGACCGCTTCCGTCGCCGGCCCCTGCTGGCCGCCTCCTACCTGTCCTCGGCGGCCGTCGTGCTCCTGCTGCTGCTGGTACGCGACAGCGGCGACGTCTGGCTGGTCTACGTGATCATGTTCCTCTACGGAGCGCTCGGCAGCGTCACCGGCCCGGCCCAGAACGCCTTCCTGCCCTCGGTCGTCCCCCAGGAGCAGCTGGGCGACGCCAACGGCGTGGTCCAGGCGATGCGCGGACTGCTCAGAATCTTCGCCCCGATCATCGGCGCCGGCCTGTTCGCCTGGCACGGCGCCTCCGTCGTCGTGGTGATCGACGCCGCCGTCTTCACCCTGGCCGCGCTGGCCGTCCTGCTCATCCGGGTCGCCGAGCCCGTGCCCGTCCGCTCCGGGGAGCGCTGGCTCGCCGAGACCGGCGCCGGCCTGGGCTTCCTGCGCGACAACGCCGGGTTGCGCCGCCTCATCGTGGCCTGCGCGCTCACCATGCTCGTCATCGGGTTCTTCGAGTCCATCGGCTTCGCCGTCGTCACCGAGGGACTGTCCCATGAGCCCACCTTCCTGGCCGTCCTGGGCGCCGTGCAGGCGGTGGGCACCATCGTCGGCGGCTCGCTGGCCGGCGAGGTGATCAGGCGCACCAGCGAGCGGGCCCTCGTGATCATCGCGCTGGTGATGGTGGGCGCGAGCAGCCTCATGATGACCGCGCCGCTCGACGCCGTGGTCCTGGCCGGCATGCTGGTGCTCGGCGTCGCCGCGCCCTGGATCGTCATCGGCGCGACCACCTCGCTGCAGCGCCGCACCCCCGAGGACCTGCGCGGCCGGGTCTTCGCCGCCTTCGAGTTCGGGGTCACCGTGCCGCAGGTCGCCTCCATCGCCGTCGGCGCCGGACTGATCGCGGCCGTCGACTACCGGGTGCTCCTGCTCGTGGTCTGCCTCGTGGTCCTCGCCTCCGCCGCCCTCCTCGGCCTGGGCCGTACGGCCGGCGAGATCCCCGAACCCAGCCAGGCGCCCTCGGTCGAGGAGGAGGCCGGGCAGCCGGGTCGGTGAGCGCGGCCCCGGGGCGGGGGGCGGCCCGGCCCTCGGCGTCACACGGGAGCAGCGCCGGCCGCCGTGGTGACACGCTGCTCGGCGTCGACGCCGTCCTCCGCGAGTGGTTCGTGGCGGTCGCTCGTCAGCCCGCGACCAGGTCCATCCGGAGGAACTCGGTGATGCGGAGCAGCCTGGGCGGGCGTGTCACCTCATCGGGGAGGGCCTGGAACGCCTCCTCTTCCCCGACCAGGCGGGGGGCGGTGAGTTCCACCTCCCTCCCGTCGACCCGGAGCCGCGCGCCGTCGGCTGCCAGGACGTTCCGCACCCAGTCCGAACGCGATCCGTACACCAGGACGAACAGGTAGCCGCCGTCGACAGGGTGCGCATCGAGCGGCGTGCGGTACGTCGCGCCGGAAACGCGACCGACGTGAATCAGCACCGGCCACCTCCCGCCCGCGATCGCGCGAGGATTGAACACCCTCTTGTTCACGTGCCCCCACCACTGCGGCATCGGCATCGGGACCTCCTTCTCTCGCCCGGCCGGGCGCGCCTGCCGCGTCCCCCGGCTGATGCGGCCCGCGTGGACTTACATTCGTAAGGTGACTTACGCATGTAAGGTTGGCTTACGCTCGTAAGGCTGTCAATCGCCCACACTCCGGAGCCGTCGTGCCACCGCCACAACCGCTCAGCAGAGCCCTCGTGCTGGAAGCCGCGATCAGGGTCGCGGACCGCGGCGGCGTGGAGGCGATCACGATGCGACGGGTGGCGCAGGAACTGGGCGTGGAGGCGATGTCGCTCTACCACCACGTACCGAACAAGGACGCGATCCTGGACGGCGTGGTCGACATGGTGTTCGCGGCGATCGAGCTACCCGGCGTCGAGTACGACGACTGGCGCGACGCGATCCGTGCGCGCGCTTCCTCCGCCCGTGCGGTCCTGTCGCAGCACAGCTGGGCTCTCGGCCTCATGGACTCCCGTCGCGACCCCGGGCCGGCGACGCTACGCCACCTCGACGCGGTCCTCGGTGTCCTGCGGGAGGCGGGGTTCACGCTGCCGATGGCCGCGCACGCCGTCTCGCTCATCGACAGCTACGTCGGCGGGTTCGTCCTCCAGGAGGCGAACCTGCCGGTGACGACGCCGAACGATCTCGAGGACGTGGCGGGCGGCATCCTCGAGCAGCTGCCCGCGGGCACGTTGCCGTACCTCACAGAGATGATCGTCGAGCACGCCCTGCGGCCTGGCTACGACCACACGAGCGAGTTCGGCTACGGCCTGGACCTGATCCTGGACGCGCTCGAGGCTCGCCGGAGATAGCGAGTGCGGGCGCTTCCAGGCCAAGGTGCGTCATGTGGCGGTGCCGCGGGACCGGCGGCGATGTCTGCGCTGTTCACGCACGGCTGGTGCGTTACCGGCAGCGGCATGCGGCCCGATTCGACATGGGGGCCGCTCGATTCGATCGGTACTCGCTCGGGGCGTACGTCTCGGGTGAGACTGTGAACGGTGGGCGGGTCCTGTCCGGTCGGACAGGACCCGCCCACGAACATCAGCCCTTCGCCGGCGCCTCGACGCTCCACAGGCGCCCGTCGGGGTCGCGCAGCGTCAGCCGCCTGGTCCCGTAGTGGGTCTCCTCGAACGGCGTGACCACGTCGAGGGACGGGTCGGCCGGGAACGCCTCGGCGTCCGTGACCCGCAGCACGACCTGGGTGTCGGGCCGCTTGTCCTCGGGGACTTCGGCGAGGAGGAGATAGGGGCCGTCGCCGCGCCGGAACATGCCCGAACCGTGGTCGGTCGCGAACTCCACGTCGAAGCCCAGCGCCTGCAGGAACTTGGCGGCCTTGCCCCAGTTGTGGGTCTCCAGGTACACGCCTTCGATGCCTTCGGTGGCCATGTCATGTCTCCTTTCCTGAGGGCGGCCCGTCCTCATGGGCCGCCAAATAGGTGCGCAACGCCTCGGCTACGAGGGCCGAGAGCGACATCTCGGCTTCGATGGCGTGGTGCTTCACCTGTCTGATGAGAGTCAGCGGCAGATAGACGTTGAACTGCTTTACCTCCTCGGTGGCCATGGCAAGAATGCTAGCATCCTAGAGTCCTAGGATCTGTTCCCTTCGTTCCCAGCGCGATGAGCCGCGCAGCAAGGAGGATCTGGACCATGGCCCGCAAGTGGTTCACGCTGGTAGTGGCGTGCGCTGCGACGTTCATGCTGTTGCTCGACATCACGATCGTCACGGTCGCGCTTCCAGACATCCAGCACGCGTTAGGCGCGAGCTTCGGCGACCTGCAGTGGGTGACCGACGCATACGCGCTGACCCTCGCGGCGCTCCTGCTCACCTCGGGATCCCTCGCCGACCGGTTCGGCAGGCGGCGGCTGTTCCTCATCGGCCTGGGGATCTTCACGGCCGGCTCGCTGCTGTGCGGCGTCGCGCAGGACCCGCTGATGCTGATCGTCTCCCGGGCGGTCCAGGGGACCGGTGGCGCCGTCATGTTCGCGACGTCGCTGGCGCTGATCGCCGCCACGTTCCAGGGCCGCGAACGCGGCATCGCCTTCGGCGTGTGGGGCGCCGTCGCCGGTGTGGCCACCGCCCTCGGCCCGATCCTCGGGGGCGCGATCACCACCGGGATCAGCTGGCGCGGCATCTTCCTGGTCAACCTGCCGATAGGCGTCGCCGCGATCGCCGTCGCCGCACGCCGGGTGGACGAGTCGCGCTCGCCGCATGCCTCCCGGGTCGACTGGCCGGGAGCCGGCACGCTGACGGCCGGGCTCTTCAGCCTCGTGTACGCGCTGATCAGGGCGAGCGGCACGGCGTGGAGCGACCGCGGGGTCGTGATCTGCTTCGTCCTGGCGGCGGTGTTCCTGGCCGCGTTCCTCGTGGTCGAGGCGAAGGTGTCCGAGCCGATGTTCGACCTGTCGCTGCTGCGGACCCCGACGTTCCTGGGCGGCTCGATCGCCGCGTTCGCCATGAACGCCTCGCTCTTCGCGATGTTCCTGTACCTCGTGCTCTACCTTCAGAACCAGCTCGGCTACAGCGCCCTGGGCGCCGGCGCCCGGCTGCTCGTCGTCTCGGCCTGCTCGACCGTCGCCGCGACGGTGGCGGGCCGGCTGTCGAGCCAGGTCCCGGTCAGGTGGCTCATCGGTCCGGGCCTCGTCCTGGTCGGTGCCGGCCTGCTGCTGATGATGGGACTGGACGCCGGATCGGATTGGACACACCTCGTCCCAGGATTCGTCGTCGCGGGCATCGGCAGCGGCATGGTCAACCCGCCGCTGGCTTCCACCGCGGTGGGCGTCGTGCCGGTCCACCGTTCCGGCATGGCCTCCGGCGTGAACCAGACCTTCCGGCAGGTCGGCATCGCCGTCGGCATCGCCCTGTACGGCTCGATGTTCTCGTCGTCGCTGCACTCCGGCCTGAAGGACCGGCTCGGCTCCGCCCCCGACCTGCGCGGCTACACCGACCGACTCGCGGACGCCCTGCACCGCGGCGATCCCGGCCAGGTGATCGGCTCCGCTGCACCGCAAGTCCGCGGCCGGCTCTGGGACGCGGTGGGGGCAGGCTTCGCGTCGTCACTCAACGGCCTGCTGCTCGTCAGCGGCATGGTGGCCGTCATCGGCGGCATCCTGGCCTTCGCGCTCATCCGCACCAAGGACTTCGTGCCGCTCCCCGGCCCCGGAGGCCGGCCGCCCGGCCCCGGAGGTCAACTCCCCGGCCCCGGAGGGCCGTCCGGAGGCGGCCAGAGGCAACCGCAGGACGCCAACACCCCATCGGCGTCCCCCTCCTGACCTGCCTGCACGATGTGTGACACGGTGAGCACCGTGGTGAGCTGCCCCGCGTGCCCTACAGCTCGATCGCCGTCAGGGAGCCGTTGCCGTACTCCGAGTCGAAGCAGTTCGCGCCGAGCGTGGTCAGGTTGGCGGCGATCTTCTGCGCGGCCTTTCCGGGGAGCGGACGTCGAGCGTTGCGTGCGGTCCGATCTCGGGCGGAAAGGCGTCTTCGGCCGGTACGGCGAAGCCTCACGTCCGGCTGACGCGGCGGATGGCCTCCGGAATTCGGGGCAGAACTGCTCCGGGCCTCCTCGTGGCGGCGATGTGCCGGGGGAGCGGACGCTGAGGGCGGCTGGTGCCTGTGCGGGGAGAAGGCCGTACGGCGGCACTGTCGCAGCCACCGGAGCAGCCCGACCGGGTGGAGCCGCAGCGCGGTCAGGAGCCCCGGCCGAGAGTGCGAACGTTCTTTACGCGCTGTGGACACGGTCGATGCGTTGGCTTGAGCAGATGCGGGTAGAGCGAACTCCACCCCAAAGTCTCATCAACACTCAACACGTCTAATGATGTCCTGCGGTTTGCGGATTAATGTCTGTTTTGGCCGCATGTAGGCGCTCCCGCTATGGGAGCTGCTCATGAGGGGGAATCATGGTACGTGTCGGCTTCCATGCCCGGAATGGCTGGAACAACTGGGGCGGCTGGGGCTGGGGCCGCAGACGCTGGTGGGGCCGACGTCGCTGGTGGGGCGGCGGCTGCGGTGGCGGCTGCGGCGGTGGCTGCGGCGGCGGGTGGTGGTGGTAATCACCCCCCGAGGGGAGTCGACGGCCAGTCCGTCGGCTCTCCTTCTCTGTCGGAGCCGGATGAACATCTGTGCCGTCGGGTAGCCCCCGATACGCGAATGTGAAGCGCTCCAGCTTCGCTGGAGGCTCGTCCCCTTGAGAGGATCGAGTCATGGCAGGCAAGTTCCCCCTACTCGGCCGAGCTGCGTAAGCGCGCGGTGCGGATGGTCGCTGAGGTCCGCCCGGACTACCCGATGGGACCGGTGGAAGGCCGGCGAGCGGCGTAGCTGCTCAGGCAGCGTCCCACCAGCAACACCTCCAGCAACGAGGTGTTGCAACGGCCACTTGAATCCGCCCAATACACCTGTTTCCGCCTCACCATCTGATGACCGCCGGCATCGACGCCTCCATCGGCACGGTCGGGGACGCGCTGATGGAATCGCAGATCGGCCCGTTCAAGACCGAGCTGATCAAACTCCGCGGGCCCTGGCACAGCCTGGCCGAAGTGGAACTGGCCACCGCCGAATGGATTGAATGTTCAACACGATCCGCCTGCACTCCTCGATCGGCAACCTTCCGCCGGCGGAGTACGAAGCCCTCTACTACGCTCAACACCAGCCCAACGAGACCGTCGGAATCAACCCCTGAGCTCTCCGTCAAAGCCGGGGCGGTTCATCACAAACTCCGAATGATCACGCGGTGGCCGTTGCCATGTGACCACCTAGCGCCTCAAGATCGCGAAGCGTCACTGGAGTACTGGTAAGGGCGCCTATGGAGTGGAGACGATCGCAGGATCGCCTCCACCCCGGCTTTGAGCAACGTCGAAGGAGTGAGCTGGTGGACGTGTCACGGGCTGTGCCAATGGAAAGTCAGTGGGATCTCCTGGGGGAGCACAACTTGAACGGCCGGTTCGATGCGGCCTGGATCGACACGGAGGACATGGACGAGATCGCGCAGCGTTTCCGGGCGGATCGGGATTCGGGGATCCTTTGCGATCTCGATACGGCGTTCAACGAGGCCGATAGTGACGCGCAGGACACTCTGGTATGGATCGGGACGCATTCTCCTGGCTGGTCCGTCGCGGTTGCCATAAGCGGGAGACTTTCGATTGGGGAGGAAGCGAGCGCGGGAAGAAGGCGCGTCTTCACCCATATGCATATGGATCACATATACAAGCTTCCCGACGAGGGCATGCTCTATTACTACGATGGAGAGTTCATAGGCACGTTGGGGGTGATCGAAGAGTTCCGCGATTACACGCGTGATCTGGAGGTGGGCTGGGACGTCGGGTTTCAGGTGACGGTGGAGAGCTTCCTCACCCTGGCGGGGCGGATCACGGGCCGGTTCCTTGACCGGGACTGGTTCGCGGCGCCGCGCGTCCTCTACCGCATTCCCGACGGTGCCTGGCCTCGCTGAAATGAGCCTTCTCCATCCTGATCACGCTGGTCGGCAGCCGTACGTGCTGAACACGTCGGCTGAGGAGGACCCCCCGGCAAGACGGTCATCAGCGATCGGCACGTGGCCGCACATTGCAGGTGCCGGGTGCGGGCCGAACGCCCGGCGTCGGGCGAACACGGCGCCGACGACGCCCTGGCGTTCCGTCGCGAGGACGGGCGCCCGATGGATCGTTGGCACGTCCGTCGCGCGTTCCAGAAGATCACGGATGCGGCGGGCGTGGGCGCGGACTGGTGCTCGCCCTGACCAAGGGCGCTGAAGCCATGGACAAGATCTTCAAGGCCAGGACGGCATGACCGAATGGCTTCCCAAGAATGAAAAAGGGCGCCTTCCTTTCGGAAGACACCCTTATCGACCAGCGAATATCTGGTCGGGACGACAGGATTTGAACCTGCGACCCCTTGACCCCCAGTCAAGTGCGCTACCAAGCTGCGCTACGTCCCGCCAAGCCCCTCGGACTCTTCGTTTCGGAGGTGTCCGCGGCGGCCTTGCGTGGAAAACACTATCACGGTCCACACCGAGCTCGGGCCGGAGCGGCGGGTGGTCCCGCGCCGCTCCGGCCGTCCCTCGCCGGTCCCCGTCGTCGTGTGGGGCGGGAAACGAGCCGCGCCTCCCCCAGGCGCCCCGTGACCTTCGCCGGCCCGTGCTCCCGCCCGGTCTTCATGATTCCCGCACCCGGTTGTGAGGACCTTGTCGCCGTTCGCAAGCGGTGTGAAAGCAGGGTTGGCATGGGATCCTTCCGAGGCGAGGCGAGGCGAGGCGAGGCGAGGCGGGGAGGTAGTGAGGTGGGGACTCTCACGATCGTGCTGCGTGGCGGCGCTGTCAGGCCCGACGCCCGGCTGGCTGTCCGAAGCGCGCTGGACGGCTGGCGGGCGGACGTACCGTGCCGGTATGTCCACGGCGCCGACGAGTGGCGGGTGGAGCTGGCGGGCGACGGCCCGGTGGGGTTCAAGTTCCGCTGCGACGGCGGCTGGGAGCGGGGCCCGAACAGGGTGGTGAACGGGGAGCACGTGGCGACGATGACCGGCCGCGTCGCCGACCTGTTCGAGCCGCCTGACGACATCCCGATCGCGGACTCGCTGGCGGCGCGGGTGCATTTCCCGGCGGCGCCGGCCGACGGGGTCTTCGACTTCATCGTGGTGGGCAGCGGTACCGGCGGCGGCACGCTGGCGCACCGGCTGATGGCCGACAGCGGGGGCGAGGCGCGGGTGCTGGTCCTGGAGGCGGGCGGCTACCTGTTCCCGACGCATGTCGGGAACCTGCCGAGGCGGCACGGCCCCTTCGTCAACCGCAGCGTGTGGGAGCTGTGGAACCAGTTCAAGGTCCGGCGCTACGACACCGACCAGCCGATGGAGCTGGCGCAGGCGTTCTGCCTGGGTGGCCGGTCGCTGTTCTGGGGTGCGCTGGTGCCGAGGATGACGCCGGCGGAGTTCGCCGGCTGGCCCGAGCCGATCAGGCGGGAGCTGGAGAGCGGCTGGTACGCCAGGGCGGAGGATCTGCTGAACGGCTCGGCCATGCCGCGCGACACGCTGTGCGGGACCGTGCAGTCGCTGCTGCGGGGCAGCATGCCCGGGCTGGCCGACGACGACGCGATGCTGGCGGCCGAGCACGCCTCGGTGAACGGCCTCGGCATCCCGTCCGGCATCTTCTCCACGGCGGCGCTGCTGATGGAGGACATGCTGCGGGCCTCGTGGGCGGACCGGCTGCACGTCAACCTGCACCATCAGGTGTGCGGGTTCGTGTCCGACGGCGACGCGGTAACGGCGGTCGAGGCGTTCGACCTGCCGGCGGGGGTGCTGCGGACGTTCCGGCTCGCCGAGGGCGGCAGCGTCATCCTGGCGGGCGGCACGGTCGGCACGCCGGTCCTGGCGCACCACGCGGGTCTCGACCATCCGCTGGTCGGGCGGGGCATAACCGACCATCCGACCTACTACTGGAAGTTCACCGTGAAGGACGGCGCGCCCGGCTACAGCCCGGGTGACGCCGCCAAGGTACTGCTCAGGGGTATGGCGGGCGCGACGCCGTACAACGCGGTGGTCGAGATGGGGGTGAACCTGAACCAGTACCACGTCGACGAGGACCTCGACCTGGACGAGGCCGACATGCCGTGCGAGGTGGTGTTCTTCACCGCGGTCCCGCTGGAGGAGCGCAACGGCGTCGAGGTGCGCGGGCAGGGCAGGGACGCCCGCCCGCGGGTGGTCATGCACCACGTGGAGGTGCCGGGTCTGGAGGAGGTCATGACGGAGGTGGGCACGGCCGTGATGGCGGCGGTGGGTGGCACGCCGCTGCAACCGCGTCCGACGCGTTCGGCGCTGGGCGCGGTGGGACACGAGGTGGGCACGATGCGCATGGGCGCCTCCGCCGACACCGGGGTGGTCGATCCCGATCTGCGGGTGTACGGCAGGCGCAACCTCTACGTGTGCGACCTGTCGGTGTTCCCGACCTCGCCGGCCGCCAACCCGTCGCTGACGCTGGCCGCGCTGGCGATGCGCCTGGCGGACCACCTCGTCACCGCCCGAGGCTAGACCGACTCGGCCGGACCAGGTGGCCGCCGGCCGGTGGGCGGAACCGGCGGCGCTGACCCGGCGGCGCTGACCGGCGGCGGGGCCGTCCGGATCCTCCATCGTCGGCGCGATCATGCTGCGCGATCCTGCCGGCCGACGGCGGCTGGAGCGCGCATCGAGGGGGACACGGCGCCATCGGGCGGGCCCGCCGGGACCTGGTGTCACCGGGCGGGCCCGTCATCCGGCGGCCCCGCCGGGACCTGGTGTAATCCGGCGGGCCAGCGGGGACCTCGCGTCATCGGGCGAGCGCGCTGCCCTTCTTCCATTCGGTCCAGTTGAGCTGCCAGTAGCTCCAGCCGTTGGTCCAGTCGAGCTTCCGCTTGGTGCCGGTGATCTTGACGACGTCACCGCGCTGGGTGATGCCGAAGAACCACTTGGCCCCGTCGGGGGTGGCGCGGACGCAGCCGTGGCTCTGGTTGCTGCGGCCGAGGAAGTGGTAGAAGCCGGCGCTCTGGTGGACGTACTCGCCGGAGTCGGAGATGCGGACGGCCCACGGGATCTGCTCGTTGTAGTAACGCGGGTCCTTGGGGTCGGTGACACCGAGCCAGGACGAGGTCATGGTCTCGACGGGCTTCTTCGACATGGTCAGGTGGGTGCCGCTGGTGGTGAGGTAGACGTCGACGCCGTTCTTGACCAGTCCGCCGCGGCCCGCGCTGATCGGGATCTTCTTGGCGAGTTTCCCGTCACGGGTGACCTTCATGACGTGCTTGCGCGTGTCGACGACCGAGATGTTGGCCGTGCCGACCTGGAACCGGCGGGTGACGTCCTTGGCCCTGTTGCCCGGCAGCGCGCTGAGGCGGGCGGTGAAGGTGACCTTCTGGTGGGCCTTCCAGTAGAACTTGGTCCGGTAGACCACCTTGCGCGGCGACACCCAGCGCCACGCGCCGTCCACCGGACGTTCGGCCTGGACCTGCAGCAACGCTTCCACGGCCGCCTTGTCGGTGACGTCGCGGTCGAAGGTCACGATGATCGGGAAGCCGACCCCTACCTTCTCCTTGTCGTCTCCCATCGGGGTGATGTCCGCGATGGCCAGGGGCATCGAGCCGGGGGCCGACGGCGCGGGGGTGGGGGTCGGCGGCACCGCGCCGAGCATGCTCGCCACCAGCGCGGTCAGCGCTATCAGTTTCACGGGGGCACTCCGTCACATAAGGGGTGAATCACATTCCATATGTGAGAGACCGGAAGGCGGCTTCTGGTTGACCCGCTTTGATAACGATCACGACGACCGCTCGGGAGGCGCTCCTGCCGGGGGTGGCGCGGCGCCGGGGTCGTGGGATGGCCGCCGCCGCGGACGCCGGGGGATGGCGGCTCCACCATCGTGTGCGCGGGCTGGCTCGTCTTCAGGACGCTCGCCGTCGAGGGAGGGATCGGCTCGGCGCGGCCAGGGAGCGGCGCTGCCCATGTTCTGCGAGCGGCCGGAGGAGGCGCCGCTCGGCGCGGTCGTCGGGGTGCGCGACGCCGCCGGAGCACGCTTCGAGCACGCGCTGAACGAGCTGGTCGCGCGCCTGCGGCAGGCCGGGCGCGAGTGAGGGTGTACTGATGGTGTGTACTGCTAGTACACTTCGGGCATGCGAGTCGTCGTCAAAATCACCGGCACCGTCCTGGTCACGATCCTGCTGACCTATCCGCTGTGGGCGCCGCACTGGGGAAGCGGCATCCTCGGCGAGGTCGCCGCGCAGGGCATGCCCGGCGGGCTGATCGCCGTCGCCGTCTTCTTCGGCATCGTCGCGCTGTACTGCCGCGCGCTTCATCGCACCTTGGCCGCCATCCGGCCGGAGGCCAGGACCGCCGCCCCCGCCTCGGTCTGGTGGATGTTCGCCATTCCCTACAACTTCGTCGAAGACTTCTTCATCGTGCGGGCCGTCGCCACCTCGCTCGCCGCCGACGCGCGCCCGACGAGCCGCTTCGTCCGCTGGTGGGCCCGGCTCGGCTACGGTTGGTGCGCGTTCCAGATCCTGTCGCTCTTCCCCGGCGCCGCCGGGTACGCCGGTGGGGCGGTCGCCATCCTCCTGTGGGCGGCACACTGGATCATGACGGCCCGGATCCTGCGTACGCTGTCCGCCCGGCAGCCGGCCGTCCGGCCCGTACCCGGCCATCGTTAGGAGACCGGCCATCCCGCCGGCACACGAGCACGAGGAAACCGATGCCACTTCCCCGCTTCGACCGGCTGCCCGCCGACACGCGAGCCGCCATCCTCGCCGTCGCCCGCGCGCACTTCGCCCGCGACGGCAAGGACGCCGCCTCGTTCAACCAGATCATCGCCGAAGCGGGCATCTCCAAGACCTCCGCCTACCACTACTTCGACGGCAAGGACGACCTGTTCGGCGCCGTGCTCGCCGACGCGGCCGTCCGCACGCTGACCGCTCTCGGCCCGTGGACCGAGGTGGCGACGGCCGACGAGCTGTGGGAGCAGCTGGTGGCCGGCACGACCCGGATGGCCGCGCACCTGCGCGAGCATCCGGACGACCGGGCGGTCCTGGCCGGGCAGCCGCTGGCCGACGACGGTTCGTGGGTGCGTGACCTGGTCGCCAACGGGCTGGCGATCGGCCTGATCGCCCCGGCCCCCGGCGCCGAGCTGGTCACGGTCGCCACCATGGGGGTCATCGGCGCGCTCGACTCCTGGGCGCTCGACCATCCGGACGCCTCCGACCACGCCCTCGCCGACACGCTTGTGCTGTTCCTGGCCCGGCTCTGGGCCGCCCCCGCCGCAACCACGAACCTCGCCGCAACCGCGAACCTCGCCCCAACCGGGAAGCCTGGCGCCGGTGCGAAGCCCGGCCCTGCCATCAACCCTGGCCCCGCCGCGAACCCCGGCTCCTGACCGGAAGCCACCCGCCACGGCTCGGCGACCGGCTCGGAAGGAAGGCGCACATGGAGATCATCAACACCCCGCCACCGCCGTCAGGGCTGCGCAGGCTGCTGTTCCGGCTGCCCGTCCAGCTGTACCGGATGCGCCTGGGGTGGCTGCTGGGCGGGCGGTTCATGCTTGTCGTCCACACCGGCCGCGTCTCCGGCAAGCCCCGGCGGGCCGTCATCGAGGTGGTCGCGCACGACCGCGTCGGCGGCGGCTACGTCGGCCCCTCCGGGTACGGCAGGCGCTCCGACTGGTTCCGCAACATCCTGGCCACGCCCGAGGTGACCGTCCAGGTGGGCAACCGCGTCATGGCGATGACGGCGCTGCCCCTCACCCCAGAGGAGGGCGCCGAGCTGATGGCCGCCTACGCCCGGCGCGCCCCCCGGACGGCGCGGCGGCTGGCCCGGTTCCTGGGGTTCCTGGTCGACGGGTCGGCGGCCGACTTCAGGGAGGTCGGCCGCCACATCGCCTTCGTCCGCTTCATCCCCCGCTGACAGCCGCCGCCCCGAGCGGCCGGTGCCGCCGCCCCCCGTTCCGCCAAGGGCTTCGGGCCGGGTGGTCAGCGGTTGACCGCCACCAGCACCGACAGCGGCGGCAGGTCGTGGATCTCCACGTAGCGGGCCCCGTCGGGCGAGGGCAGCACCGGCACCGTCGACCCGACCGGATGCTTGGTGCCACCCACCACCTCCGCCGTGTTCGCCACGACGGTGAACGCCGCGACCCCCGCGTTGATGCTCGCGTCCACGTGCAGCCGCGCCGTACGGGTGGAGGGCCCGGGGTTGACCACGCACAGCGCCTCGTCGTCGGCGAGGATCCGCGACCAGCCGACCACCTCGCCCGGCTCGGGCGGGGTGAAGGACCCGTCGGCCCTGCCGAGCCTGCGCAGGTACTGCCGTCCGGCCGACAGCGCGGGGTGTGCCTTGCGGGCCCGCAGCAGCATCCTGATCCGCTGGTAGACGTCGTTGTCCTGGTCGAAGACGTGGTGCCCGGAGGTGCCGAAGGGGCCGAATCCGGGGGTGTCGGGGTCGGGTTCGTGGCCGCCGGGCACGCGCGGGTGCGCGGGCCCGAACATGGCCTCGCGCAGGTAGATGTCGCCGGCCAGGTCCCTGACCCCCCAGCCGGGCAGCCACTTGCGCTCCTCCGGCTCGGGTCCGGTCAGCCCCTGCTCGATGCCGTAGTACAGGCAGGGGATGCCGAGCAGGAACAGCAGCAGGCCGGCGCCCACGACGACCCGTGACGGCGAGGACTCGAGGGAGCCGAACCGCAGCTGCGGGAAGATCGCCAGGTCGTCGTGGTCGTCGAGCATGGAGACGTACCTGCCGCCGAGCGCCCTGTGGGTGATGTCGAGCGGCAGCGTGAAGCGGCCGAACAGGTCCTCGGCCCTGGCGGTGCCCTCGGCCACCGCGCGCAGCGTCGCCCGCGTCTCGCCCGTCTCCAGGACCGCCGTCAGGTTCTGCCCGACCAGCCGCAGGTACTTCTCCTGGATGGAGTCGCCGCCGCCGACCTCGCCGACGATGAGGAAGTTCGACTTGCCGAGCTGCTCGGCGTACTCCCTGATCGCGCCGCAGAAGGCGCGGGCGTGCTCGAGCGGCACGTGCTTGAGGGTGTCGATCCGCAACCCGTCCAGGTCGGCGAGCGCGATCCAGTACTTGTAGATCTGGATCATCGTCTGCAGGGCGCGCGGCATGTCGATGTCGCGGCTGAACCAGTCGGCCCTGCGGTAGGGGGCGTTCGGGTCCTCGTCACCGCCGGGGCCGAAACTGCCGCCGTCGCCGCCGGCGCGGGTGTAGGCGTCGGGGTGCTGCAGTTCCTCGGGCCAGACCCCGTGATCGGGCAGCGTGGGCGCCGCCCCGTGCGGCAGCCTGCCGCCCTTCCCGTCGCGCCAGGTCCCGAAGGCGTAGGGCGGGCCCTCCCGGTACGGCGGGCGCGGCACGTAGCGCGGCGACCCCTCCTCGCCGAGGTCGTAGTCCCAGGTCTCGCCGGAGTGGTTGAGCAGCACGTCGAGGATGATCCGGATGCCGCGCTCGTGCGCCTGCCGTACCAGGTCGACCAGGTCGGCGCGGGTGCCGAGGCGCGGGTCGACCTCGAGGAAGTCCTGTACCGCGTAGCCGTGGTAGTCGTCGGGCTCGACGGGACCGCCCTCGACGCCGGCGACCGGGCGCTGCTTCCACACCGGCCCGATCCACAGCGCCGTCACGCCCAGTTCGTCCAGATAGTCAAGCCGGGAAGCGACCCCCGCCAGCGTGCCGCCCTGGTAGCGTTCCCGTCCTGATCTGGCCCACCGGTCCCAGCGCCACCCCTGCGGCCTGGCGGCCCACAGGTCGGTCCTGTCCAGGAGGGGGCGTCCGGCTTCCCCGCCGTCGCTGAACCTGTCGGGGAGCAGGAAGTAGATGACCTCGCCGCGCCAGTCGACGGGCGACGGGTGGTAACCCTGCCGCTCAGGCCACGGGGCCTCGCCGATCCTGCGTGGCGCGGGTCGGCTGACGATCTCCTCGACGGTCGCCATCGGTGGCGCACCTCCAGATTCGTTTGGTTTCAGCCCGAATGAGTGACGCGTTACAGTCGCTTGCAAGCATGTACTTGCAAGCATTCAGAAGGGAAGCGCAGCATGGAAGCCCGCGTGGAGATCGGGATTCTCGGCACGCTCGAGGTCCTGGTCGACGGCGTCCCTGCTGCCCTCGGCGGCCACCAGCGCGCGGCCATCCTCGCGGTGCTGCTGCTGCACCGCGGTGACGTGCTCAGCGCCGACCAGCTCATCGACCAGGTGTGGGCCGGCCGCCCGCCGCGCAGCGCCACCAACACCCTGCACGCCCACGTCTCCAGGCTGCGCAGGACGCTGGGCGGCACCGCGCTGCTGCAGTCGCACGGGCCCGGCTACCGGCTGGTCATCGACCAGGAGCGGGTCGACGCCCACCGCTTCGAGCACCTGGTCACGCGCGGCCGGGACGAGCTGGCCAAACAGGACTGGAGCGAGGCCGTCACCGTGCTCGACAGCGCGCTGGCCTTATGGCGCGGCCCCGCGCTGGCCGACTTCGCCGCCGACCCGTGGGCGCAGTTCGACGCGATCAGGCTGGAGGAGCTGCGCTACGCGGCCGAGGAGGGCCGCACCGACGCCGAGCTCGCACTCGGCCGCCACGCCGAGGTGCTGCCGCGCCTGGAGCAGCGCGTGGCCCGCCACCCGTTACGGGAGCGCTCCGCCGCCCAGCTGATGACCGCGCTCTACCGGTGCGGCCGGCAGGGCGACGCCCTGAACGTTTACGAGCGCGTGCGCAGGGTCCTGGCCGAGGAGCTCGGCGTCGACCCCGCCCCCACGCTGCAGGCCCTGCACCAGGCCGTGCTCACCCACGACTCGTCGCTGACGGCGCCCGCCCTCGCCCAGGGGGCCGCCACCGCGCCGCCCGCCAGGCCGGCCACCCCGCGCCGCGTCTCCAACCTGCCCTCCCGCAACCGCGTCTTCTCCGGCCGCGAGGACCTGCTGTCCGAGCTGGGCCGCGGGCTCACCGCCAGCGGCGCCGTCGCCCTGTACGGCCTGGCGGGCGTCGGCAAGACCCAGGCGGCCCTGGAGTACGCCCACCGGCACGCCGCCGACTACGACGTCATGTGGTACGCCTCGGCCGCCGAGCCGCTCGCGCTGGCCGGCGCCATGGAGGACCTCGGCCTGCGCCTGGGCGTCAGGGAGCGGGCCGACAGGGGCGAGCTGGTCACCGCGCTGCGCGACCGGCTGGCCGGCATGGGCAGGTGGCTGCTGGTGCTCGACGACGTCGAGGACGCCGCGCTGCTCGAACGGCTGCTGCCGGACGGCGGCGACGGCCATGTGGTCATCACCTCGCGCAATCCCGCGTGGGGGCTGCATGCCGTACCGCTGCGGATCGACCCGTTCTCGCGCGAGGAGTCCGTCGCCTTCCTCGAGCGGCGCCTCGGCCTGCCCGGGCGCTCGGCGGGCGCCGCCGAGCTGGCCGACCAGCTCGGCGACCTGCCGTTCGCGCTGGAGCAGGCCGCCGCCTACAGCGAGCAGACCGGCATGACCTTCGAGGAGTACGCCGACCTGTTCCGGCGCAGGGCCGACAAGCTGCTGACCAGGGCGGGGGAGCGCGACCAGACCTTCGCCACGGCGTGGCAGCTGGCCTTCGAGCGCGTGCGGGCCGCCTCCGCCTCGGCCGCCGAGCTGCTGCACCTGTGCGCCTGCCTGGGCGGCGACGGGCTGTCGCTGCGCCTGCTGCGCGGCCTCGGCGGGGTGCTGCCGCCCGCGCTGGAGGCGGCCGTCGCCGACGAGGTCGGCCTGCAGGACGCCATCGCCCACCTGATGCGCCACTCCCTCGTCGACCGTGACAGGGGACGGCTGCGCATGCACAAGATGGTCGGCGCCGCGGCCATGGCCACGCTGTCGAGGGCCGAGCGGCAGGAGTGGCTGCTGCGCGGCATTCGCCTGGTCGAGGCGACCGCGCCCGCCGACCCGGACAACCCGACCAACTGGCCGCACTGGGACGGTGTGCTGCCGGGCCTGATCCACCTGGCGGGGCAGGCGGGCAACCTCGACACCGTGCCGCTGGCGCTGCCGCAGCTGCTGTGCGGGGCGGGCCGCTACCTGACCACCCGGGCGGCCTTCGACCGGGCCGCCTGGCTGTTCGAGACGTCGCTGGAACTGCTGCGCCGCGCGGGCGGCAGCGACGCCGACCTGGCGGCGGTGCTGACCGAGCAGGGCAAGCTGCTGGAGGTGGTGGGCGACCTGGAGGGCGCGAGGGCGGCGCAGGAGCAGGCGCTCGCCCTGGCCGAGGACGCTTTCGGGCCCGAGCATCCCGGCGTCGCCTATGTGCTGAAGCGTCTCGGCGACGTGCTGGTCTGCCAGCGGCGGCTGCCCGAGGCCAGGCAGGTGCTGGAGCGCGGCCACGGCATCCTGGCCGCCCGCGACGACGCCGACGGCAGGGAGCTGGCCAGGATCGGGCGCGACCTGGGCTTCGCCGCCTGGCTGGCCGGCGACCTGGCCGCCGCCCAGCAGTGGCTGACCAGGTCGCTGACCGCCTCGCGCAGCCTGCTGGACCCCGGCCACCCCGACGTCGCCCACTCGCTGTCGGGCCTCGGCCTGGTGCTGCAGGACGCCGGCCGCGCCGAGGAGGCCATCAAGCTGCAGGAGCAGGCGCTGTCGCTGCTGGCCGGCGTCTACGGCGACGAGCATCCCGAGGTCGCCCACACCCTCGACAAGCTCGGCTACGCGCTGCGCCTGGTGGGTCGCTACGACGAGGCGAGGATGAGCCACGAGCGCGCCCTGGCCATCCTCGAGGCCTGCTACGGCCCCGGACACGGCGAGGTCGGCATGCCGCTGACCAACCTGGGCCTGGTCTACCAGGACATCGGCGAGCACGAGCTGGCCCAGGCCCACCAGGAGCGGGCCATGGGCGTCTTCTCGGCCGTCTTCGGCCCCGACCACCCGCACGCCCAGCTGGGCGCGCGCAGGCTCGGCGTGGCCAAGCTGCTCGGCGGCCGCGTGACCGAGGCCAGGGAGCTGCTGGAGCGGGCCGTCGCCGGCACCGAGCGGGCGCTCGGCCCCGGCCATCCCGACGTGGGGCGCGCCCTGCTCGACCTGGCCGCCGTCCACGAGCGCCTCGACGACCTGGTCGCGGCCACGGAGTGCCGGACGCGCGCCGAGCGGATCCTGGCCGCCGCCTACGGCCCCGACGCCCTGCACGGCGGCGGCACGTCACCGTCGCTGCCCGCCGGATCGTCCTGACCCGAGCGGGCGGCGTGCCCCGCGGGAGCCGGGGTAGGGGCCCGGCATGGAGACGCTCGTGGGAACCTCCGGCTGGCAGTACAAGGACTGGCGGGGCGTGCTGTATCCGGACAAGGCGCCGCAGCGGCTGTGGCTGGAGATCTACACCGAGCACTTCCGCACGGTCGAGAGCAACAACGCCTTCTACCGCCTGCCGTCCACGGAGACGTTCGCCGGATGGGCCGAGCGCACCCCCGACGACTTCGTGATGGCGGTCAAGGCCAGCAGGTACCTCACCCACATCAAGCGGCTGGCCGACCCCGAGGAGCCGGTCGAGCGGCTGATGGCCGCCGTGGCCGGGCTGAAGGGCAAGCTCGGCCCGATCCTGCTGCAGTTGCCGCCGACGCTGAAGGCGGATCCCGGCAAGCTCGACCGCTGCCTGGCCTGCTTCCCGCGCGCGACCAGGGTGGCGGTGGAGTTCCGGCACCCGTCGTGGTGGACCGACGAGGTCAGGGGCGTGCTGGAGGCCAGGGAGGCGGCGCTGTGCTGGGCCGACAGGGAGAGCAGGGTCCTGAACCCGCTGTGGCGCACCGCGTCGTGGGGCTACGTCAGGCTGCACGAGGGCAGGGCCACCCCCCGGCCCTCGTACGGCGAGGCCGCGCTGAGATCGTGGGCGCGCCGCGTCCACGACGCGGGATGGCGGCAGGTCGTGGTCTACTTCAACAACGATCCGGGAGGGGCGGCGGCACGCAACGCCGCACGGTTCGCCGAGCTCGTCTAGGGTTGTCGGTCATGGTACGAACCCGCTTGTACCGCGAGGGGGTCCTCGTGGCCGAGGGCTTCCCCATCGCCGAGGTCTCCGACCACGTCGCCGACCCGGGCAACGTGGTCTGGTTCGACCTGTGCGCCCCCACCGCCGACGACCTGGGATGCATCGCCGAGGAGCTGGGCCTGCACACCCTCGCGGTGGAGGACGTCTTCCACGAGCGCCAGCGGCCCAAGGTCGACGTCTACGACGGCCATCTGTTCGTCGCCGCCTACTGGCTGTACCAGGAGGGGCACCGGCTCCACACCGTCGAGATCGACATGTTCCTCACGGCCAACGCCCTGGTGACCGTGCGCGAGAACGAGCACTTCGACATCGACCAGGTGACCGCCCGCTGGGACGCGTCGGGCGGCCTGGCCAAGAACGGGGTCGCCTTCCTGCTGTACGGCCTGCTCGACTACGTGGTCGACGGCCACTACGAGCTGGTCGAGAGTCTCGACGAGGAGGTCGAGGCGCTGGAGGAGCAGCTGTTCGAGGAACGGCCGATGAGCCGGCTGGACGCCAGGAAGATGTTCACCCTGCGCAAGAACATGGTCGGCCTGCGCAAGGTCGCCGGGCCGATGCGCGAGGTGGTCAACACGCTGTTCCGGCGTGACCTGCACGTGGTCACGCCGGAGATGACGCCGTACTACCAGGACCTCTACGACCACGTCCTGCGCGTGGCGGAGTGGATCGACAACCTGCGCGACCTCGTGGCCAACCTGCGCGAGGCCCAGCTGTCACAGCAGGGCTTCCGGCTGAACGAGATCATGAAGAAGCTCACCGGCTGGGCCGCGGTCATCGCGGTGCCCACCATGATCACCGGCTTCTACGGCCAGAACGTGCCTTATCCGGGCTTCGGCACCAGCGCCGGCTTCTGGTGGTCGTCGATCATCATCGTGGCCGCCTCGGGGCTGCTGTACCTGGCGTTCAAAAAGCGGGATTGGCTCTAGCGGCCATCCACGCCAGCACCTGCGCGATCGGCCTGGCCTCCTGCCGGGTGCCGTCACGCAGCCGCAGCGCGGCCTCGCCGAGACGCGCCTCGGCCGGACCGACCACGAGCTGGAAGGGCACCAGCCGGTGCGACCTGACCCGCGCCCCGAGGGAGCCGTCGCCGGGCTCGGCCATCGACGCGCGCAGTCCCGCTGCGACGCACCGCCGTACCAGCTCCCGGGCGGCGGGGACCTCGGCGTCGGTGACGGGCAGCACCACCGCCTGCACGGGGGCGAACCAGGCGGGGAAGGCGCCGCCGTGGACCTCGATCAGGTGCCCCATCAGGCGTTCGAGGCTGCCGACCAGACTTCTGTGCACCATCACCGGCCGGTGGAGCGCCTGGTCGGGGCCGACGTAGGACAGGTCGAAGCGGCCCGGCTGGAACAGGTCGACCTGGACGGTCGAGATGGAGTTCTCCCGTCCCTGGGGGTCGACGATCTGGATGTCGATCTTCGGGCCGTAGAAGGAGCCCTCGCCGCGCTCCTCCTCGAAGTCGCGGCCCCTGGCCCGCAGCGCCTCCCGCAGGACGGCCTCGGCGCGGTCCCACATGTCCGGGTCGTCGACGTACTTGGCGCCGTCGCCCCTGAGCGAGAGCCGGTAGCGGACCGGCACGATGCCGAGCTGCCCGTGGGCGGCCTCGATCAGGTCGAGCGCGGCCGACACCTCGGCGGCGGCCGCGCCGGCCGGGCAGAAGACGTGCCCGTCGTTGAGCTGGATGGCCCGCACCCTGCTCAGGCCGCCCACAACGCCCGACAGCTCACCCCGGTACATGCCGCCGAGCTCGGCCAGCCGCAGCGGCAGGTCGCGGTGGCTGCGCGGCCTGCTGCCGAACATCAGCGCGTGGTGCGGGCACAGGCTGGGCCGCAGCACGAACTGCTCCCCTCCGAGCTCCATCGGAGGGAACATGTCGTCGCTGTAGTGCGCCCAGTGCCCCGATCTCTCGTACATCGCCCGCTTGCCGAGCACGGGCGAGTTGACGTGCAGATAGCCGTTGCGGCGTTCGAGCTCGTGGACGAAGTCCTCGACGGCCTTGCGCACGGCCGCGCCCGCGGGCAGCAGGAACGGCAGCCCCGAGCCGATCATCGGGTGGGTGTCGAACAGGTCGAGCTCGCGGCCGAGCCTGCGGTGGTCGTTCAGGTGGTCGTTCATCGGAAACCCTCCGAAAGACGAGGGCGAACGACCAGCGATCCCCGGGCGTTCGCCCGGGGAGCATGAGTTCAGCGCGCCGGGTACGGGTCCGGCGTCGTCGTGACGAAGACGTGAGCGCGCTGCATGGAGCTCATCCTAGCCCGGCGTTGACGATCCTGGTCGTCGAACGCCCCGGAATCATCTCCAGCTCCCAGCACTGGGCGCCGAGCAGCGCCGCCGCCGCGCACCTGCCGCCCGCGTGCGGGTCGCCCGCCGTGTGCGCGAGCGCGCCTGGCCGCATCGGGGCGAGCAGGTCGATGTAGTCCTCGGGGCCGTGCGCCTCGGGCGGGCCGCTCACGATGAACACCCCCGACACCGCGCGCAGCGCCCCCAGCACCTCGGCCCGCTCGGCGGCCGGGTTCAGCGGCCTGCTCGGACCCTTCCACGCGCGCACGCGCGGATCGTCCTCGACGCCGACGACCAGCGGCAGGCCGCGCTCGGCCACCGACCGCAGGTAGCGCACGTGCCCCACGTGCAGGATGTCGAAGACGCCCGTCACGACCGCCGCGCCGGGCTGTTCGTACGGCTGCACCCAGACGGCCTCCAGGCTGCTCACGCGCAGGTTCCCCTTCCAGTCGCCTCATCCGATCGCAGCGTACTCGGTCGCCGCCTCGGGTTTACGACCCGCCTGCCGGTGCAGGGGAGGCGTCATGATTCTCACCAAGCTGGGCTATGCCGCCAGGGGCGTGCTGTACGCCCTGATCGGCCTGGTGGCGTTACAGATCGCCTTCGGCGGGGACGGCGAGGCCGACAAGAGCGGCGCGATCGGCATCGTGGCCGCACAGCCCTTCGGCACCGTGGTGCTGTGGCTCATGACGGTGGGTCTGGCCGCGCTGGCCGTGTGGCAGGCGAGGGAGGCGCTGTCCCGTCGCGGCAGGGCGCGCGACAGGGTGGAGTCGGCCGTCCGGGCGGTCTTCTACGTGCTGCTCGTCGTCTCGCTGCTGGGCCTGCTGCTGCGCGGCAAGCAGGCGGCCTCCACCGACTCGCAGTCCCGGGACGTCACCAGGACGCTGCTCGACCTGCCCGCGGGACAGCTGCTCGTCGGCGTCGCCGCACTGGGCGTGATCGCGCTCGGCCTCCACTGGATCCACGAGGGCTGGACCGAGAGGTTCATGAAGGACATGACCGGCGGCGGGCAGGCGGTCCGTCGGCTCGGCCAGGCGGGCTACATCGCCCGGGGCGTCGTCGCCGTCGCCGCGGGCGTTCTCATCGGCCGGGCCGCGATCGCCTACGACCCCGGCAGGGCGGTCGGCATCGATGGCGCGCTCAAGGCGCTCGCCGACGCCCCCGCCGGCCCGTGGCTGCTGGCCGCGGTGGCCGTGGGACTGGTGTTGTTCGCGGTGTACTGCCTGGCAGAGGCGCGATGGCACCGGACCTGACCCGGTTCCACCGGCAAGAGCATTCCTACCTTTTCGTGACCCCTCCGCCCCGCCGGGCGCCGCGTCCTTAAGAGGTCGCCGAAGTCGGGGAGGTCGCCGTGGAACCGCCGGAGTACGACAGTTGGACCCTGCCAGGAGTTCCCGACCAGGTCGCCGCGGCACGCCGCCTGGTGACCGCCGCGCTCGGCGCCGGACATCCGCTGCACGACGACAGCGTGCTGCTGACCAGCGAGCTGGTCACCAACGCGGTCGTCCACTCCGCCTCACGTGACGACGGCACCTTCACGCTGACCGTGCTGTCCACCGGCTCCAGGGTGCGCGTCTGCGTCAAGGACGGCGGCTCGGACGGCCCGCCGTGCGCCTGCCGCGCCTCCCTGACCGCGCAGAACGGGCGCGGCCTGCCCCTGCTGGACGCGCTCAGCCACCGCTGGGGCTACGCCAGGCAGAACGGTGTGAACACCGTCTGGTTCGAGCTGGTGCTCGTCACGATCCCCACGGAGTGGGCGGCCGCGGGTGTCTAGAGGTCGATCACGCACAGCCCCTCGGCCAGGGCCTTGGTGGTGACCCTCGTACGGCTGTCGCAGCCCAGCTTGGCGAAGATGTGCTCCAGGTGGGTGGTGACCGTGCGGACGCTCAGCACGAGCGCGGCGGCGATCTGCGGATTGGAGTCGCCCGCCGCCACCCTGGTCAGCACCTGCGCCTCCCGCGCGGTCAGTTCGTACGGCAGGCAGCAGGGCCGCTCGGCCACCACCGCCCCCTGCAGCGCGCCGTGCGAGCCGACGCCCGCGCGCAGCACCCGCACCTCCCGCCACCGGCCGCCCCGGTCCTGCCAGAGGCCCCGCCTGCTCAGCTCCCGCGAGTCGAGGAAGGCCCTGGCGTAGCCGGCCATGGCGGGATCGGCGGCCACCACCTCCGACCTGGGCACGCCCGCCACGTCGCGTACCACGCCGCCGCGGTCGAAGGCGACCGCCGAGAACCCGCTGGGCAGCCCGACGGGGTCGATGACGCACCTGGTCAGGTCGGTGACGTGGGCCAGCGTGGGGGACAGCGCCGCCATGACGGTGAGCGCGTGCGCGGGGAAGCGGGGCGCCGACAGGTTCAGCAGCCCGGTGTAGCGGCCGTCGGCCAGCAGCAGCGGCGTGGTCAGCCCCTGCCGCCAGCCGTAGGCGGCCAGCCGCGCGCCGTCCATCGGGTACGGCCCGCCGCCCCCGGCGGCGGGTGTCCCGGCAGAGGGCAGCGGGCCGGGGGGACGGCGCAGGCCGTCGGAGACCAGGCTGCGGTGGCGCCCGGTGGCCGGGTCGAAGGCGACGAACTCGTAGGCGTCCAGCGGGATCACGCGGCGTAAGGCCCGCATCGCGCCGTGCGCCCCCGTGCTTCCCGCCACCTGGAAGCCCACCTCGGCGCAGGCGCTCAGCGTGATGTGGTCCATCGCGCCATCATGGCGCATCGTCGCGTCACGCGCTCGGGTGCGCGGCTGCCCTGATTGCCTCCGCCGTTCGCTCGTGGCAGGTTTGATGACCATGATCCGAGACGGGAGGACACGCTGGTGATGACCAGGATGGCCGGCTGGGTGACCGAGGTGTTCGCCCCCCAGGTGCTGGTGATCGCCATGCCGCCCGTCGTCGGCCTGCTCGCCCAGGGCTGGACCGGTGCCGTCTGGGGCCTGCTCGCCTCGGCCCTGTGCGGCGGCGTGCCCGCCACCGTCATCGCCGTCGGCGTCCGCAGGGGCCGCCTCGACTCCCGCCACCTGGTCGACCGGGCGCGCCGGACGGGGCCGCTGCTCACCGCGGTGGGCGCCGTGCTGGTGGCGCTGGTGCTGCTGGTCCTGCTGGGCGCCCCCACCCTGCTGGTGGCCACGGTGACCGCGATGCTGGCCGCCCTGGTGGTGACCGTGCCCGTGACGCTGCGCTGGAAGATCTCCTTCCACGCGGCGGTGTCGGCGGGAACCGTGGTCGTCCTGGCGCACGTGCTGCCGCCGATGCCGACCGCGCTGGTGGGCGGGGCGCTGGTCGGGCTGGTGTGCTGGGCCAGGGTCCGGCTCGCCCACCACACGCCCGCCCAGGTGGTCGTGGGCGCGCTGGTGGGTGTCGCGACGACCTGGGGCACCCTGGCCGCCTTCGGCGTCTGACCCCGTGGAGCCCGCCGCCGCGATGACGGCGGCCGTCGGCCGCCGGGCGGCGCCTGGAGGCCCGGCGGGCGGTCCCGGTCACGCGGGTGCCGTCCGGCCGCGCGGGGCGTCCAGGTCGTCCAGGTCGCCTGCCTCCCCGGCGCGCCTGAGCCCTGTGCCGGTCTCCCCGGTGCCGGTCGCCCCCGTGCCGGTCGCCTCCATGCCGGTCGCCTCCATGCCGGTCGCCTCCGTGCCGGTCATCCCCGTGCCGCTCATCCCTGCGCCGGTCACACCCGTGCCGGCCACACCCGTGCCGGTCACGCCCGTGCCGGTCACGCCCGTGCCGGCCAGCACCTCGCCGTCGTCGACCGGCAGCCCGAAGACCGTCGCGTCCGCCACGGCCCGACGGCCGGGCAGGACGTGCTGGACCGGGCGGGCCTGGACGCCGTCGGGCAGCCGACTTCTGGCGCGGTCGACCAGGAACAGGTAACCGTCGGCGTTCAGGTGGCCGAGGTCGCCGGTGCGCAGCCAGCCGTCCCGCAGGGCCGCGGCGGTGCGGACGGGATCGTCCAGGTACCCGCTCATGACCTGGGCGGAGCGCACCCACACCTCGCCGGTCGCGCCGACCGGCAGCGCACGGCCCTCCGGGTCGCGCACGCGCAGCTCCACGCCCTCGACCGGCCGCCCCACCGAGGCCAGCCGGTCGGGGCGCAGGTGGTCGAGCGGCGACAGGGCGGTGACGAAGCCACCCTCGGTGAGCCCGTACCACTGCAGGGCCACGGGGCCGAGCCCCATGACCACGTCCCTGCTGCGGTTCGGCACGGCCGCCGCGCCGCCGTACGTCACCAGCCGCACGCTGCCGGGATCGGCGCCGAGAGCCACCGGGCCCAGCCGGCCGGCCAGGCCGTACAGCTCGCCCGGCCGGCCGGCCGCGACCTGCGTGACGCGTTCCCTGGCGATGACCTCCGGCTCCCTGCCCCGCTCGGCGTCGGCCAGCAGGATCGCCGTGCCGCCCGTCGCCAGCGTCCACAGCGCGATCTGGTCGGCCACGTGGTGTCCCGGCGGCAGCAGGAAGCGCCAGGGCTCGGGCGCGAACATCGCGCGCGCCGCCGCCAGCTGCGCGGCCTCGGCCCGCCGGCTGTGGGCGACCGGCTTGCGCTCGCCCGTCGTGCCGTTGGTGAACGTCACCGCCGACAGCGCGCCGGGCGGCGTCTCCGGCGGGTCGGGCGGCGCCCCGTGCGGGGTGGAGAACAGGTCCGCGTCGAGCCGGTAGCAGATCGGCACCGGCCGCGCGTCGAGCAGCAGCTCGGCGTCGTCCTGCCGGCACGGCTCGTGGAGCAGCACCGAGGTGCCGAGCGCGCGCATCGTGCCGGCCGTGATCCGCGCCGGCAGGCCCGGCGGCAGGTGGACCACGGGGCAGCCGAGCGCGAGCGCCACGAGCCTGGCCACCGTGGACTCCGGCTGGCGGCCGGACATGCAGGCGATCGTGTCGCCCGCGCGCACCCCGCGGGCGCGCAGTACGGCCGCCGCGCCCGCCACCATCGCCAGCACGTCGTCCCCGGTCAGGCGGCGCCGCCCGCACACCAGCACGTCACGCGGGCCCGCCGCGCGCACGCCGGCGAAGACGCTCCGGCCCAGGCTCATCGCACCCTCCTTCCCAGGTGCACGGGCAGGTACCTGGTGCTGTTGCCGAGCACCGTGCCGAGCGGCCGCCACCCGCTGTCCTGGTCGGCCAGCCTCATGTCGGGAAACGCCTCGAACAGCGCGGCGAGCGCGACCTCGCCCTCCAGCCGGGCCAGCGGCGCACCCAGGCAGTAGTGCGTGCCGTGCCCGAATGACAGGTGGGCGGGCGAGGCCGCGCGCAGGTCGAAGCACGCCGCCCCCGCGCCGTACTGGTCGGGGTCGCGGCCGGCGGCGGCGAAGCAGCCGATGACCGCCTCGCCCTTGCGCACCGGCACCCCGTCGATCTCGACGTCCCGTACGGCGTAGCGCATCGGGAAGTGCGCGATCGGCGAATCCCACCGCATGGTCTCCTCGACCACCTCGCTCCACGACCGCTGCCCGGAGCGGACCATGGCCAGCTGGTCGGGACACGTCAGCATGACGCGCACGGCGTTGGTGATGAGGTTGACCGTCGTCACGTGACCCGCGATGAACAGCAGCTCCACCGTGTCGCCCACCTCCGCGCGCGTGAGCCGGTCGGGCCCGTCGTGTTCGGAGGCGGCGATCAGATCCGTGATCAGGTCCTCGCCCGGGGTGTCGCGCCGCAGCTCGATGATCTCGTCGAGCAGCTTGTACAGCTTCTTGCGGGCATCGGTGACGTCGTCGGGAGTGTCGCCGACCCTGGCCGCCACGTCGGTGAGCTCGTGCAGCTCGTCCCGAAGCGCGTCCGGGACCCCCATCAGCTCGGAGATGACATCCCGCGGGATCGGATAGGCGTACTCCAGGCGCAGGTCCACCGGCCCCGGCGGCATGGCCGCCAGGCGGTCGAGGTGCGCGGCGGCGAACTCGGCGACCCTCGGACGCAGCCGCTGGACCCTGCGCGCGGTGAACGACTTGGACACCGGCGACCGCAGGCGGTGGTGGGCCCCGCCCTCCGCGTTCAGCATGGAGGTGTCGGCGGCGAGCCTGGTGACCGCGGTGTTGGGCGGGGCGGCGGCCTTGGCCGCCGGATCCCAGTACTTCACCTCCCTGGAAAGGTCGGGATGGGTCAGCACGGCCACCAGCGTGGAGTAGCGGGTGGCCGCCCACGCGCGCACCCCCTCGACCTCGACGGGGACCAACGGGCCCAGCTCCCGCAGCTGCGCGCAGTCGGCGTGCACGTCGTGGCTGGCGGGGTCGAGGACGAACTCGGCCGGTCGGACGTCCATGCCGCTCACCCCACCCGCTCCGGCCGTGCGGACAGCGTGGTCGTGTCGAGCCCGGGGTCGCGTCCGAGGTAGAGGTCGCGGACCAGTTCCCCGGCCGCGGGCGCGTTGCACAGCCCGTGGCCGGAGAAGCCCGTCGCGTACAGGAAGGCGGGAGGGCCGGGCAGGTGGCCGATGAAGGCGGTGCGGTCCGGGCTGGCGTCACGGACGCCGGTGACCGCGGTGTGCAGGCCCGCCCCCGCCAGGCACGGGTAGACGGTGGCGAGCTGGGCGGCCACGCGCCGCCGCCAGGCGTCCCTGTCGGGCCCCGGGTAGCCCATGCCGATCAGCAGCCGGTCGCCGCGCAGCCGTACCAGCAGGCCGCTGGAGGCGTGCAGGGTGACCGGGATGTCGGGCATGGCGGGCAACGGGTCGGTGGTGAGCAGTTCCTGGATGATCGGTTCGGTGAGCGGCAGGTCCACGCCCGCCGTGCGGGCCAGGGCGGCCGACCACGCGCCCGCGGCGCACACGACCGCGTCGGCCGTGATCGCGCCGTCGGCGGTCTCCACGCGGCCCTTGACCGCGTCGATCGCCGTGACGGGGCAGTCGGTGCGCAGCTGCGCGCCCGCCCGCCTGGCCGCCTCCGCGTAGCCGCCGACGATCGCGGCGGTGTCGGAGACGTACGCCTCGGCCGACCAGGCGGCCGCCGTCAGCGGCAGCTCGCCGCTGATGAGCGGGTTGCGCCGCCTGGCCTCGTCCGCGCCGATCAGCTCGACGTCCACCCCGGCCGCCCGCTGGGCGGGCAGGTCGGCCTCGAAGGCCGCCACCTGCTCGTCGCCGGTGAACAGCACCAGGTAGCCGACCCGGCGCAGCGGCAGGCCGATGCCCGGCCGCAGCGGGAAGTCGTGGTAGGCCGCCAGGCTCCGTACGGCCAGCGCCGAGCTCACCGGGTTGCCGGCGAAGTAGGCGCGGACCACGTCCGCGGTGGCCCGCGACGCGCCCGATCCGAGCGCGTCGCGTTCCAGCAGGACGGTGCCGACCCCGGCCTCGGCCAGGTGGAAGGCGATCGACAGGCCGATCACCCCGCCGCCGACGACCACGACCTGCGTGTCGGCGCTCATGTGAACGCGCCCTCCCGCCGCAGATGGTCGCCGAGCTGCCACGGGAACAGGTGCAGGTTCCAGCCGCCGAGGCAGTTGACGTAGAGCGTCATCTGCGCCACGAGAGCGGCGAAGTCGTCGCGGTCGTCGAGCTCGTCGATCCGCTCGAGGGCGCGCTTGGTGAAGTCCCAGACCTTGTCCAGGCCGCAGTATCCGAGGAACTCCGCGGGCGTCGGGATCAGCAGGTGCGCCATGTGGCGCAGCGAATCCAGCGGCATTCCCTCGGAGACGGCCCGCACCAGGCCGCCGTAGCTGGCGTAGCCCAGCGGGCGGGTCTCGCCGTTGACGAACAGCAGCGTCGTCAGGACCGTGTCGAAGCTGCCCGCCTTGGAGGCGATGCGGCCCTCGTGCAGGTCGACGAGTTCCTGCGGCGGCTCCAGCCAGATCCGCTCGGTCTCGGCGTGCAGGTCGCCGATGAGTGTGTCGGTCTCGGGGTCGCTCGCCGTGAGGCGGGGCAGGCTGTGGCCGCTGGGCTCGCCGGCGCGGCGTACCTCGGCGATGACCGGCTTCTTGGTCGTGTACACCGCCTCCCAGACCGCGTGGCCCGCCTCGACCAGCGAGTCGAGGTCCTCGTCGAGGATCCTGCCGATCGGGGTGGCGGGCATGGGTTCGGTCAGCTCGCCGTACTTGATGCCGAGGTGCTGAAGTCGTGAGGCGAAGATTGTGCCGTCCGGTTCGGTGCGCCGGTCCTCGACCTTGTAGGCGGCGGCCTGGTGCAGCAGGTCGTGGACCGGGGCGACGTGGTAGAGGTGCTGGCCGGCCACCAGGGCGTGGCCCTGCAGGCTGCGGTACGGCAGTGCGTCCCACAGGCTCTGTGCCAGGGCGGCGTTGCGCTCGTCCAGTTCGGCGGTCACCGTGATGCCTAGTCCGGGCCAGCCGATTTCTACGCGTTTCGGATTAGTCACAATATGTGATGTTAGCAGCACGCTAAGTAGCGATGTAGGGCTAATGTCCGATTTGACGGTGGGCTGACCGAGCGCGGGCGCCGCCCATCCCGCCCCGTTGCGGGCGCCGCCGGCCGCCACGGTCCGCCCGCGGACGCCATGCGCGGCGGCGGCGCGGGGAGAGCGCTCCACCGTGATGCCCGGCCGAGCCAAGCCCACCTTGGCGATGTCATGACGCGCACGGGGTTGCCGTCATTCTCCTCGGCGGGCCCGCACGCCGTCGTTCCGGTGGCCGGCGCGCCGGCCGCTCAGGCGCCCGTCAGCAGGCGGTTCAGGACGCGGGTGCCGAACTCCAGTCCCTCAACCGGCACGCGCTCGTCCTTGCCGTGGAACATGCCGAAGTAGTCGAGATCGGGCCTGAGCATCAGCGGGGCGAAGCCGTACCCCTTGATGCCGATCCTGGCGAACGACTTGGCGTCCGTGCCCCCGCTCATCACGTACGGCACCGGCCGCGCCGCCGGGTCCTCGGCCACCAGCGCGGCCGCCATCTCGTCGAAGAAGGCCGAAGGGTACGGCGCGGACGGCGCGTCCTCCAGGTTGACGAACTCCCGCGTGATCCTCGGCCCGAGCAGCTCGTCGATCGTGGCCAGGAACTCCTCCTGCAGCCCCGGCAGGTACCGGCCGTCGACGTGCGCCTCGGCCGTGGAGGGGACGACGTTGACCTTGTAGCCCGCGGTGAGCATCGTCGGGTTGGCCGAGTTGCGGATCTGGCCCTTGAACAGGCTGCCGAGCGGCCCCAGCCGGGCCGCCTCGGCGTCCAGGCGGTCGAGGTCGACGGGCCGGCCGGTGATCTCCGACAGGCTCCGCAGGAGCGCGGCGACCGACGGCGTCAGCCGTACCGGCCACTGGTAGGCGGCGATGCGCGACAGCGCGTGCACCAGGGTGGCGACCGGGTTGTCGACGGCGGGCCGCGAGCCGTGACCGGCGACGCCGTGGGCGGTCAGCTTCATCCACGACGTGCCGCGCTCGCCCACGGCGATCGGGTAGACCTGCGCGTCGCCCGCGGTCACGCTGAACCCGCCGGACTCGCTGATGGCCTCGGTGACGCCGTCGAACAGCTCCCGGTGCGCGGTGACGGCGTGGCGGGAGCCGTAGTCGCCGGTCGCCTCCTCGTCGGCCAGGAACGCCAGCACCAGGTCGCGCTTGGGCCGCACCCCGCCGGCCTGCATGCCGAGCACTGTGGCGAGCGTCATCGCGCACGAGCCCTTCATGTCGACCGCGCCCCTGCCGTACACGCAGTCGTCGACGATCTCGCCGGAGAAGGGGTGCAGCTCCCACTCGGCCGGGTCGGCGGGGACCACGTCGAGGTGACCGTGGATGAGCAGCGCGTCGGGCGAGTCGCCGGCCACGCGCGCCACGACGGTGGTACGGCGCGGCGCCGACTCGAAGACGGTGGGCTCCAGGCCCGCGTCGGCCAGCAGCGTGGCGACGTACTCGGCGGCCGGGCGCTCGCCCGAGCCGGGATTGGTCGTGTCGAACCTGATCAGGTCGGAGCAGATCTCGGCAACGCTCTTCACATCATCCCCAGAAATGTCGGTCTCACAGAGGGCGACGACAGTGTCCTGCCTGTCCCGCCCGTCGCGCGGCTGCCACGCCGGCTGCCCGCCGCAGTCCACTCCAACCCCATCCGCCCCGCTGACCCGCGCCGATCACCAATTGCCGTCGGATGGGGGAAGGGGGAGCTCCGGCGGATGCAGGACGTAGACGATCCCCGCGCTGCCGGAGCCGCGCAGCCAGACGTTCTCGAAGGCCGCCCGCGGGTAGACGCGCCTGACCCCCTCGGCGGCCGGATCGTTGGCGATCACGTCACCGGTCGCGGTGAAGCCGACGACGACCATGATGTGCCCGGTCGTGGCGTAGCCCGCGCCCGGCAGCTCGTGCTCCTTGAACGACTGGGAGGTGATCACCGGGATGCCGGCGGCCACCAGACGCTCCAGCTCCGCCAGCGACCGCAGCCGCGTGACGAACCCGGCCAGGCCGTACCGCCCGGCGTAGGCGACGCCGAACGGCCAGTTGCCGCAGCCCTGGTAGCTGTGGTCGTACATGTCGCGGGCCGCGTGGTCGACGGCCGGGCACGGATCGGCGGGGTCGACCCAGGCGAGCTCGTCGGCGGAGGGGCCCCTGCCCCAGTAGCCGAGCACCATCGTCACCGACGCGGGGCCGCACCAGGAGCCGCCGCCGCCGTCCCATTCCGGGTAGTGGCCCGCGTGCACCCGCTGCGAGAGCGCGGGCACGGCCAGCTCGATCCCGCTCGCCTCGCCCGGCGGCGTCACGCGCACCGGGCCCGGCGCGCCCGAGGCCATCACGCTGACCGAGCCGACGGCGGCGCCCGTGCCGTACAGGGTGACGCGCACCTGGCAGGCGACCAGCGGACGCCTGGCGACCAGCGTGTCGACGGCCACGTCGCCGTCCTCGTCGCCCTGCCCGGGAAGCGAGGTGCGGCGGATGTCGGCGGCGGTCTCGGCCCACCTGCCCATCACGTACCAGCGGGTGTGACGGCCCTCCGCGGTCCTGCCCCGCAGCTCGACCTCCAGCCAGCTGCCCGCCGGCGTGCGTGCCGTCCACGACGGCACCAGCTGGGCCGCGGGAAAGCCGATCTCGGCCTCCGGGCTGGTCCACGCGGCGTAGTCCCAGACGGCCGCCTCGCCGCCGAACGGATCGTGATAGCCGCGGGAGCCGCGCTCGACCGGCACGCACGGGGGGAAGGCGACACGGGATATCACCTGGCCGATTCTGGAGGAAGGCCAGGTGAGGCGCATCGGAAGGTTTACGTACTCCCGGCGGGCCGGGCGCCGCCGTACGCGCGAGTGGTCGACCGTGCGGCACCGCCGGACCGGCGGGACGCCGCCGCGACCCCGGGCGCGTCACCGGCGCCCGGGACCGGGGAGTGGTCGCGGTCAGAGGTAGAGGCCGGGCTCGGCGGTGGTGGCGGGGGCCGAGGCGCGTCCCGCACGGGCCGCGAACAGCTCCGCCAGCGTCGCGCCCGCGGCGCCGACCCGCAACGCGAAGTCCTGCGCGCCGCCCTCCTGTTTCGTGAGGTCCTGGGCGCCGCTCTCGGCCAGCCACCGCAGCGACTCCTCGCGCGACAGCCGTCCCACCTCGATCTGCGCCAGGCACCGTCCCGGCCTGATCGTCGCGGGGTGCAGCCGCGCCAGATCCTCGTTCGTGGTGATCGCCACCAGCACGTCGCGACCCTGGCCGAGCAGGCCGTCGGTGAGGTTCAGCAGCCTGGACAGCCCCTGTCCCGTCGCCTCCTTCGCCCCCGCCCTGATCAGCTCGTCGCAGTCCTCCAGCACCAGCAGCCGCCACCGGTCGCCGCGCTCGTCGCAGTCGCCGACGGCCACCTCCATCAGGTACCCGGGGTTGTTGAACAGTCGCTCGGGATCGAGCACGCAGTCGACCTGGCACCACTCGCGCCACTCCTTGGCCAGCGTGCGCAGCAGCGACGTCTTGCCGGTGCCCGGCGGCCCGTGCAGCAGGAGCAGCCTGCCGTTCACGTCCTCCGGCCTGACCGCCATGACCCGCCCGACGGCCTCGCGCACGCTCGCCGCGTAGTTGCCGCTGATCTGCTCCCAGGACGGCGAGGTGATGGGCTTGTCCGAACGGCGGGCGCCGTGCTGGCCGTACCACCAGAAGCCCATCTCGACGTGGTCAGTCGGCGGTGGGGGCTCGACGGCGCCGTCGGTGGTCGTGGACAGCACCGACCGGGCCAGGTCCTCGCTGACGGCGGTGACGCTGACGGTGGCGCAGCGGTTGCGATACCGCACCACGCGCAGTGTCCAGCCGTCGCCGCAGAACAGGCGGGCCTCGGAGCCGTCCTCCTCGTGGGCGGTCCGCACCAGGCGGCCGCCGGGCGGGGTGAGCGCGGCGTCGGCCCGCACCCGCTCCAGGTTGGCCAGCCGGGCCCACGGCTGGGCGCCGGTCGCGAACGGCGACAGGGCGAGCGCGTCGACGATGTCGGCGGCCGAGTCGGAGTCGTCGACCCAGATGTTCATCGGCAGCTCGGCGGCGGGGAAACGGACCTCCTTCAGCACGGACATGCGATCAATGATCCGCACTCCGCACACCGGCGTCGACTGCTTTTATCCGTGGTCTGTCCGTGGCCGCCGCTTCACCGGGTCCGGCGCCGGGAGTGGGTGGCCTGGACGGGGTCGATGTCCTCCACCGCCCAGCCGCGCGCCACGGCCAGCGACTCCGCCCGCCCGCCGGCCACGTGGCGCAGCGCGCAGGCGGCCGCCTCTTCCTGGTCGCCCGCCGCGATCGCCGCGTAGAGCTCGGCGTGCTCCTGGCTCTGCCGTCCGGGGTCGCGGTCGGAGGTGAGGCGGAACAACCGGTGCAGGCGGGCGTCCAGCGGCCGCATCAGATCGGCCAGCAGCGCGTTGCCCGAGATGGCCACCACCTCGTGGTGGAAGTCGGCGTTGGCGGCCGCGATGGCCGCCCTGTCCTCACCGGCGATCGCCTCGCGGGCGCGGTCCATGCACGCGCGCAACCTGGCCAGGCCGTCGGCGTCGGCCCGCTCGGCGGCCAGCCGCGCGGCCAGCGCCTCCAGGCTCTCCCGCACGTCGAACAGGTCGCGCACGTCGTCAGGGGTGAACGGGCTGACCAGCGCGCCCCTTCCGGGCACCAGCACCACCAGGCCCTCGGCGGCCAGGCGGCGCAGCGCCTCGCGCAGCGGGATCCGCGACACCCGCAGCTCGGCCGCCAGGTCGCGCTCGATCAGCCGCTCGCCGGGGCGCAGCTCGACCTCGACGATGCGGCGTTTCAGCGTCTCGTAGGCCAGGTGCGCGGTGGTCACGGCACCAGCGTACGGGCGCTCGCGTGGATGATTTTTCGTCGCATGAAAGCCGCTGTACCTTTTGCCGTTGGTCAAGGTTCATTCACGGGGAGGTAAACGGTGTCTGTGCGGGAGCGCGTGCGTTACTGGTTCGACAACACCATGTCCAAGGGGACCGCCTCGCTCATCGGCTGGCTCGCCGTGGTGTCCGTCGCGATCGTGCTGGTCGTGGCCGGATTAACCGTCTGGGTCACCGACGAACCCGAGGGAGCGAGCCCGGGTGAGGTGCTGTGGCTGGCGCTCATGCACGCCATGACACCCAGCAAGGTCGCCAGTGACAAGGGCAGCACCGCCTTCCTCGCCGTGATGTTCGCCGGGTCGCTGGCCGGCATCTTCATCGTCAGCATCCTGGTCGGCCTGCTGTCCAACGGGCTCAAGCAGAAGATCGACCGGCTGCGCAGGGGCCGCTCCATGGTCGCCGAGAGCGGTCACACCGTCGTCCTCGGCTGGTCCGACCAGATCTTCACCATCATCGGCGAGCTGGTCAAGGCGCACGCCAGCCAGCGCGGCTCGGTCATCGCCGTCATGGCCGACCACGACAAGCTCGACATGGAGGAGGAGATCAGGGAGCGCATCGGCGACACCGGCCGGACCAGGCTCGTCTGCCGCACCGGACGGCCCACCGAACCGGGCGACCTGCGCCTGATGAACCTCGACAGGGCTCGCTCCATCGTCGTCCTGTCACCCGACGGCGAGGACTCCGACGCCCACGTCATCAAGATCCTCCTGGCGCTGGCCAAGCGCGCCGGCGACCACCCTCCCGTCGTCGCCTCGCTCACCTCCAGCCGCAACATGGCCGCCGCCCGCCTGGCCGGGGGCGACCAGGTCCACCTCGTCGACGCCGACGACACCGCCTCCCGGCTGATCGTGCAGTCCTCCCGGCAGTCGGGCATGTCCGTGGTCTGCATGGACCTGCTGAACTTCGACGGCGGCGAGATCTACCTGCGCGCCGACACCGCTCTGGCCGGCCGGACGTACGGCGAGGCGCTGCACGCCTACGAGACGGCCACCGTCATCGGCCTGCGCCGCCCCTCCGGCGTCGTGCTCAACCCGCCCATGGACACCGTCATCGCCGCCGACGACCAGGTCGTCGTCATCGCCCACGACGACTCGCTCATCCGCGTGGCCACCGCCCCGGCCGCCTACTCCGAGAAGGACATGGCCGGCGCCCCGGCCGCGCCGCCGGAGGCCGAGCGGACGCTGATCCTCAACTGGAACGCCCGCGCCGAGCACATCATCCGCTACCTGGACGGCTACGTCGCCCCCGGTTCGGTCCTCGACGTCGCGGCCGACCACCCGAAGGCGGGCACCGAGCTGACCGGCCTGCGCAACCTCACCGTGAACGTCAAGGAGTGCGACACCACCGACAGATACGCCCTGGAGGCGCTCGGCGTCGGCCTCTACCAGCACGTGATCGTGCTGTCCGACGACAGGTTCAAGCCGCAGCACGCCGACACCCGCACGCTGATGACGCTGCTGCAGCTGCGCGACATGCAGGCGGCCACCGGCGAGCGGTACTCGATCGTCAGCGAGATGCACGACGAGAACAACCGCTCGCTGGCCGAGGTGACCGAGGCCGACGACATCGTCATCAGCGACACGGTCATCGGCCTGCTGCTGGCCCAGCTGGCCGAGAACCGGCACCTGGCCGACGTCTTCGGCTACCTGTTCGACTCGCGCGGGTCGGAGATCTACCCCAGGCCCGCCGCCTCGTACGTGACCCCGGGCGCGCAGGTGTCGTTCTCCACCGTCATCGAGTCGGCCAGGCGGCGGGGCGAGACGGCGATCGGCTACCGGCTCGCGTCCGGCATCAACCAGGCGCCGCACTACGGGGTGGTGCTCAACCCGGACAGGAACCAGCCGCTGACGTTCGGCGCGGGCGACTCCGTGATCGTCCTGTCCGAGCGCTAGGCGGGGGGCCGCCGCGACGGCCCCACCTCCTCTGATGTGCCTGATCCTTCCGTCTCTACCTGCGGCAACGTAGGATTGTGTGCCTGCCGGCCCCGTCCGCACCCGCCCCCACGGCGCAGTCGCCATGAGCGAACCGTAGGAGGGATCATGACGAGGCCGAGTGAGCCGCGAGGGATCAAGCCCCCGGCCGTCCAGGTCCTGCTCGCGCCCGCGAACGTGTGGCGGGTCGCTCTCGTGGTGGCGGGCGTGGTCGCCCTGATGTTCTTCCTGCGTTTCCTGCTGACCGACGCCGGATGGCTGCTCGTCCTGCTGGTCATGGCCTGGTTCACCTCGCTGGCGATGGAGCCGGCCGTGCGCCCGCTGTCCAGGCGGATGTCGCGTCGCAGGGCCACGCTGCTGGTCATGGTGACCTTCACCGTGGTGGCGGTCATCTTCCTCATCCTGTTCGGGAACCTGTTCGTGCAGCAGGTCGGGCAGTTGCTGCTGGCGCTGCCCGACGTCGCCGCCGCCGTCCTCAAGTGGATCAACGCCCGGCTCGGGACGCAGTACAAGCTGGCCGACCTCCTCAAGTCCCTGAACGTGACACCCCAGCAGGCCGCCGCGTACGCGCAGGACGTGGTCGGCGGCGTCCTGGGCCTGGTCGGGACGGTGGCGGGGATGGTCTTCAAGCTGTTCATGCTCGTGCTGCTGACCTATTACTTTGCGGCCGACGGCCCCCGCCTGCGCCAGTGGGTGGCGCAGCTGCTGCCCAGCCGGTCCCAGCGGGTCTTCATCAGAGTGTGGGAGCTGTCGACGGAGAAGACCGGCGGCTACGTCTCGGCCAGGCTCATCCTGGCCACGATCAACGGCGGGACGTCGGCCCTGGTGTTCCTGGCGATCGGCATGCCGTCCTGGTTCGCCCTCGGGGTGTGGACGGGCGCGGTCGCCCAGTTCGTCCCCACGATCGGCACCTACATCTCCATCGCCCTGCCGACGGTCGTCGGGCTGGCCTCGCCCCGGCCCTGGGTCGGGGTGGCGGCGCTGGCCTGGGCCGTGGTGTACCAGCAGGTGGAGAACCTGACACTGGAGCCGAGGATCAGCGCGCGGTCGGTCGACATCCATCCGGGGGTCTCGTTCACGGGCGTCACCCTGGGCGCGGCGCTGTTCGGCGCGGTGGGCGCCCTGCTGGCCATTCCCGTCGCGGCGATGCTGGTCTCGCTCGTCGACACCTACGCCACCCGCTACGAGCTGGTGGCCGCCGACGACGGGACGACCCCGCCGGTCGCCGCACCGGCGCCGCGGACGGTCGAGCCGCCTCCCCCATGAGAGACAGGCGCGCCGCCCGCCGATACCGAAGGGATGTATGACGGTTCGGCCTGATTGTGTACGGTGCGCCTGTGAGGACGATCGACTGGGTCGACGGGGCCATCGAGCTCATCGATCAGACGCTGCTGCCGGACGAGCTGGTCATGCTGCGCATCACCACCGTGGACGAGCTCGTCGACGCCATCCGCCGCCTGGCCGTCAGGGGCGCTCCGGCCCTCGGCGTGGCAGGGGCGCTCGGCGTCGCGCTGGCCGGCGGCGACAGGCAGGCCGTCGCGCGCCTCAGGGCGGCCCGGCCGACGGCCGTCAACCTGGCGTGGGGCGTCGACCAGGCCGCCGCGCGCCTCGACGACGGACCCGAGGCGGTCCTCACCACGGCCCTGCGGATCAGGGACGACGACATCGCCGCCTGCGTGGCCATGGGCGAGCGCGGCGCCGACCTGCTCGAAGGCGACAAGCTGCGCGTCATGACCATCTGCAACACCGGAGGTCTGGCCACCGTCGAGCGCGGCACCGCGCTGGGCGTCGTCCAGACCCTCCACGAGAGGGGACGGCTGGCCGAGGTGCTCGCGCTGGAGACCAGGCCGCTGCTGCAGGGGGCCCGGCTCACCGCCTGGGAGCTGGAGCGGATGGGCGCGCCCTACCGGCTGGTCACCGACTCCGCCGGGCCGTACCTGCTGGCCAGGGGAGGGGTGGACGCGGTGCTGATCGGCGCCGACCGGATCGCCGCCAACGGCGACACCGCCAACAAGATCGGCTCCTACGCGCTCGCGCTGGGCGCCGAGCGCGCCGGGGTGCCGTTCGTCGTGGTCGCCCCCGAGAGCACCATCGACGCGGCCACCCCCTCGGGCGAGCACATCGAGATCGAGGACCGGGGCGACGAGGAGGTGGTGTGCGTGCGCGGCATGCGCATCGCCCCCGAGGGGACCCGCGCGCTGAACCCGGCCTTCGACGTCACGCCCCATGACCTGATCTCCGCGATCGTTACGGACCGGCGCGTCTTCCGGCCGTAGGGAGACCAATAATCGACATTCCTGGGATCTGTCCGTACACCTCGCGTTACGCTCGGTTGTCAGCGTCCTCACCCGGGAGATCGCCGTGGCCATCGATCTTGTCCTGCGTCGTGACTGGCGTGCCCGTTCCCCGCGTGGCAGCTACACCCAGCTCGAGTCCACCAGAGGGGTCAAGGTCCACTACACGGGTGGCAGGGTCGATCCCGGCATCGTGCGCGACCACGCCAAGTGCGTGGCCCTGGTGCAGTCCATCCAGAACTTCCACATGGACTCCAACGGCTGGATCGACATCGGCTACAGCTTCGTGGCCTGCCCGCACCGTAAGGTGTTCGAGGGGCGGGGGGCGCACCATCTGCCGGCGGCCAACGGGGCCGGGCTCAACTCGGGCCACTACGCGGTGCTCGGCCTGGTCGGCAACGCCGGCCTGATCCAGCCGCCCGACGGCGTGCTGCACGCCATCCTCGACGCGATCCTGCACCTGCGCGAGGAGGGCGCGGCCGGGCGCGAGATCAAGGGGCACCGCGACGGGTTCAACACCGACTGCCCGGGCGACCCGCTCTACGGCTGGGTCAGGCGCGGCGCCCCCCGGCCTGGCGGGCAGGAGCCGCCGACGCCCCCGCAGGCCCCGCCCTTCCCAGGGCGGCTGCTGAAGTTCCCCCCGATCATGCGCGGCGACGACGTGCGCACCTGGCAGCGCCAGATGAGCAGGCGCGGCTGGACCATCGACGTCGACGGCGCCTACGGGGCCGGCTCCCGCGAGGTGTGCCGGCGCTTCCAGCGCGAGCAGGAGATCCCCGACGACGGCGTCGTCGGACCCGTCACGTGGAAGCTGGCCTGGGAGGCGGCGCGCACCTGACCGCGGACGCCGCCCCCGGATTATTGTTCTGGTACGGCTGCGCCTACCATCCAAGGCATGAGACTCGCCGCGGACTTCCCGTCCACGACCCGCGACGATTGGCGGGCCCTCGCGCTCGGTGTGTTGCGCAAGTCCGGCGTGGAGCCGGAATCACCCGAAGCCGCGCTGGCCACCGACACCTATGACGGTGTGCGGGTCGCACCCCTCTACGACGCCGGCGACCTGCCCGAGCTGCGCGCCCCGCGGCCCACGCACCGGGGCTGGGACGTCCGGCAGCGGCATGCCGTGCCGGACAACGAGGCGGTGCTCGCCGACCTGGAGAACGGCGTCACCTCGCTGTGGCTGGCGGTCCCGGTGGAGGAGCTGGCGCGCACGCTCGACGGCGTCTACCTCGACCTGGTGCCCGTGGTGCTGGAGGCGGGCGAGCGCACCGCCGAGGCGGCCGAGGTCCTGCTCGGGCTCGGCACGGGGGTGACCGGTAATCTCGGCGCGGGCCTCGGCCCCGACGCCGTCGCGCTGGCGCGGCGCTGCGCGGCGGAGCATCCGGGGCTGCGCGCCATCGTCGTCGACGGCCTGCCGTACCACGACGCGGGCGGGAGCGACGCGCAGGAGCTGGGCTGCTCGCTGGCGACCGGCGTGGCGCACCTGCGGGCGCTGACCGCGGCCGGGCTGTCCGTCGAGGCGGCCCTCGGCCAGCTGGAGTTCCGTTACGCGGCCACCGCCGACCAGTTCGCCACGATCGCGAAGCTGCGCGCGGCCCGCCTGCTGTGGGCGCGGGTGGCCGAGGTGTGCGGCGGGCCCGGCACGCAGTTGCAGCACGCGGTGACGAGCTTCGCGATGATGACCGCGCGCGACCCGTACGTGAACATGCTGCGCACCACGCTGGCGTGCTTCGCCGCGGGCGTGGGCGGCGCCGACGCGGTGACGGTGCGGCCCTTCGACGCCGCCATGGGCGCGCCCGACGCCTTCGCCCGGCGGATCGCCAGGAACACCCAGGCGCTGCTGCTGGAGGAGTCGGGCGTGGGGCGCGTCGCCGACCCCGCGGGCGGCTCCTGGTACGTCGAACGGCGCACGGCCGAGCTGGCCGAGCGGGCCTGGGCGTGGTTCCAGGAGATCGAGGCGGCGGGCGGCGTCCAGGCCGCCGGTGACCTGGTGAGCGAGCGGATCGCGCGGACCAGGGCGCGCAGGGACGACGACATCGCGCACCGGCGCCACCCGATCACCGGCGTGAGCGAGTTCCCCGATCCGCGCGAGCGCCCGCCGCGGCCGCCCGCCCCCCAGGGGGAGGCGATGCGTTACGCGCGGCCGTACGAGGAGCTGCGCGAGCTGGCCGACGCCCAGCCCGAGCGGCCGAAGGTCTTCCTCGCCACGATCGGGCCGGTCGCCGTCCACACCGCCAGGGCCTCCTTCGCCGCCAACCTCTTCCACGCCGGCGGCCTGGAGACCGTCCTGTCGGGCCCGAGCACCGACCCGGAGGAGATCGCGCGGGCCTTCGCCGCCAGCGGCGCCGCCGTCGCGTGCCTGTGCTCCAGCGACCGGCTGTACGGCGAGCACGCCGCCCCGGTGGCCCTGGCGCTGCGCCGGGCGGGGGCGCGCACGGTATGGCTGGCGGGGAAGGGGGATCACGAGGGGGTGGACGCGCACCTGTACGCCGGATGCGATGCGCTGGACGTCCTCCGCACGACCTTCGACGACCTGGGAGTGGCGCGATGATCCCCGACTTCACCACCGTTCCGCTGGCGCCCGTGCGCCCCACCGGCGCGGCCGCGGGTGAGCCGTGGGAGACCCCGGAGGGCATCCCGGTCAAGCCGGTCTACACGGCCGCCGACCTCGACGGGCTCGACTTCCTGCGGACCTATCCGGGGGCGGTGCCGTACCTGCGCGGGCCGTACCCGACGATGTACGTCAACCAGCCGTGGACCATCCGGCAGTACGCGGGCTTCTCCACCGCCGAGGAGTCGAACGCCTTCTACCGCCGCAACCTGGCCGCGGGGCAGAAGGGCCTGTCGGTGGCCTTCGACCTGGCCACGCACCGCGGCTACGACTCCGACCATCCGCGTGTGGCGGGCGACGTGGGCATGGCGGGCGTCGCCATCGACTCCATCTACGACATGCGGCAGCTGTTCGAGGGCATCCCGCTGGACCGGATGTCGGTGTCGATGACGATGAACGGCGCGGTGCTGCCGATCCTGGCGCTCTACATCGTGGCCGCCGAGGAGCAGGGTGTCGCCCACGAGCAGCTGACGGGGACCATCCAGAACGACATCCTCAAGGAGTTCATGGTCCGCAACACCTACATCTACCCGCCCGGGCCGTCGATGCGGATCATCTCCGACATCTTCGCCTACACCAGCCGGCACATGCCGAAGTTCAACTCCATCTCGATCTCCGGCTACCACATCCAGGAGGCGGGGGCCACCTGCGACCTGGAGCTGGCCTACACCCTGGCCGACGGCGCGGAGTACCTGCGGGCGGGTGTGGCGGCGGGGCTCGACATCGACGCCTTCGCCCCCCGGCTGTCGTTCTTCTGGTGCATCGGCATGAACTTCTTCATGGAGGTGGCCAAGCTCCGGGCGGCCCGCCTGCTGTGGTCCAGGCTGGTGTCGGAGGCGGGGGCGAAGAATCCCAAGTCGCTGTCGCTGCGGACCCACTCCCAGACCTCGGGCTGGTCCCTGACCGCCCAGGACGTCTTCAACAACGTGGTGCGCACCTGCGTGGAGGCCATGGCCGCCACGCAGGGCCACACCCAGTCGCTGCACACCAACGCCCTCGACGAGGCGCTCGCGCTGCCCACCGACTTCTCGGCCCGCATCGCCCGCAACACCCAGCTGCTGCTGCAGCAGGAGTCGGGCACGACACGCGTCATCGACCCGTGGGGCGGCTCCTACTACGTCGAGCGCCTCACCCACGACCTGGCCGAGAAGGCGTGGCAGCACATCCAGGAGGTCGAGGCGGCCGGCGGCATGGCCCGCGCGATCGACGCCGGCCTGCCCAAGCTGCGCATCGAGGAGGCCGCGGCACGCGCCCAGGCGCGCATCGACTCGGGCAGGCAGCCGGTCATCGGGGTCAACAAGTACCGCCCGCAGGCCGACGAGCCGATCGAGGTGCTCAGGGTCGACAACAGCGCGGTGCGGGCGCAGCAGCTCGACAAGCTGCGCCGCCTGCGCGCCGACAGGGACGCCGAGGCCGTACGGCAGGCGCTGGAGAACCTCACCAAGGGCGCCGCGGGCGGCGACAACCTCCTGGCGCTCGCGGTGGAGGCGGCCAGGGCCAAGGCCACGGTCGGCGAGATCTCCGACGCCCTGGAGAAGGTGTTCGGACGGCACGCCGGGCAGATCCGTACCATCTCCGGGGTGTATCGCGACGAGGCGGGTCCGGTGAAGGGCATCGAGCTGGTACGGCAGGCGTGCGCAGACTTCGCCGTCGCCGAGGGGCGGCGGCCGCGCATCCTGGTGGCCAAGATGGGGCAGGACGGGCATGACCGCGGCCAGAAGGTGATCGCCACCGCGTTCGCCGACCTCGGCTTCGACGTCGACGTCGGCCCGCTGTTCCAGACGCCCGAGGAGGTGGCGCGGCAGGCCGTGGAGGCAGACGTGCACGTCGTCGGCGTCTCCTCCCTGGCCGCGGGTCACCTCACGCTGGTGCCGGCGCTGCGCGCCGCGCTCGCCGACCTGGGCGCGGACGACGTCATGATCGTGGTGGGCGGCGTGATCCCGCCCGGCGACTTCGACGAGCTGCGCGCCGCGGGCGCCTCGGCGATCTTCCCGCCCGGCACGGTGATCGCCGACGCGGCGCTCGACCTGGTGCGCGAGCTGTCCTCGCGCCTGGGCCACTGATGCGCCACCGGCCGGCGGAGGGCCGGTGCGGATGAGGGCGCTCGACGACTACGTCCACGGCGTGAAGTCGGGATCGCGCGCCTGGATCGCCCGCGCGATCACGCTGGTCGAGTCGACCAGGGCCGACCACGCCGAGCTGGCCCAGCGGTTGCTCGTCGAGCTCACGCCGCTGGCCGGGCAGGCCCGCAGGGTCGGCATCTCGGGCGTGCCGGGGGTCGGCAAGTCGACGCTGATCGACGCGCTCGGCACCCGCCTGACCGAGCGCGGCCACCGGGTGGCGGTGCTGGCCGTCGACCCGTCGTCGACGCGGACCGGCGGCAGCATCCTCGGCGACAAGACGCGCATGTCCCGCCTGTCGGTCGACCCGCAGGCCTTCATCCGCCCCTCGCCGACCTCGGGCACGCTCGGCGGGGTCGCCAAGGCCACCAGGGAGGCGATGGTCGTCGTCGAGGCCGCGGGATACGACGTCGTGCTCGTCGAGACGGTCGGCGTCGGCCAGTCGGAGACCGCGGTGGCCGACATGGTCGACACCTTCCTGCTGCTCAGCCTGGCCCGCACCGGCGACCAGCTGCAGGGCATCAAGAAGGGTGTGCTGGAGCTGGCCGACGTGATCGCGGTCAACAAGGCGGACGGGGACTTCGAACCGGCGGCCAGGAAGGCGGCCCGCGAGCTGGCGGGGGCGCTGCGCATGCTGCGCTCGGAGGCGGCGCCGCCGCCGGTGCTGACCTGCAGCGGGCTGACCGGCGGCGGGCTCGACGAGGTGTGGGAGCAGGTCGTCGCCCACCAGGACCGGATCGACGTGGCGGCCAAGCGGCGCCGTCAGCAGGTGCAGTGGACCTGGACGCTGGTGCGTGACCGGCTGCTGGCCGAGCTGCGCGGCAACCCCGCGGTGGCGGCGATCACGGCGGAGGTGGAGCGGGAGGTCCTGGCGGGCACCCTGACCCCGTCGCTGGCCGCCGAGCGGTTGCTGGCCGCCTTCAAGCGCCGCTGACCGCGCCGCGGACCACGGGTGACCAGGCTTCCTCCCACAGGTCCTGCGCGTCGCTCGTCCACGTCTCGGACAGGAGCGTGCCCCTGCCGCGGTAGGCCCGCATGATCGCGACGTGGCCGGGCGAGCGGACGAAGGCCGCCAGGTCGGCCGCCGACCGCCACACCGACACCGACCCGATGCGGCGGGCCAGGGGTTCGGCCCACAGCCACAGCCCGACCGCGCCGCCGACCTCGGGCCAGCGCCGGCCCAGCCGCCATCCCGTACGGCTCGCCCGCGGCAGGTGTACCGCGCTGTGCAGGCGGAAGTCGGTGAGGCTGACCACGACGGGCTCCTCGCCCCTCGGTTCGGGGCCGGGGATCCAGCGGCTTCTGATCACGCGGCGAGCACCTTGGCCGCGTCGCGGATCTCCGCGCTGAACGGGGTGGGGCGTAGCGTCGCCGGGTCGAGGTTGACGTTGACCCTGCGGCCCTCGGCGTGCACGGTGCCGCCGTCCGGCGACAGGACGCGGAAGCCGTACACGCCGCTGGTGGTGCCCATCCGCTCGATCCAGAAGTGCACCAGCGGCTCGCCGACGCCCATGATCGGCACGTGGAAGGTGATGGAGAACTCGCGCACGGCGAGGAAGACGTCCTTGAAGCGGGAGTGGGCGGGGTCGAAGTTCCAGCCGAGCTCGGTCCAGAAGGCGGTGATGGCCCGCTCGACGAGCACCGAGTAACGGGCGTTGTGCAGCAGCCCCATGGCGTCGAGGTCGTCGAAGTGCACCTGGACGGGACGGGTGTGGGACACGGTCAGTCCTCCGGGAGGAGCGTGGGGTCGGGGGAGAGGGCGCGCAGGCGGTCGAGGACGGCCCTGCGGGCGTGGGCGAAGGCCCGTGGCCGGTCGCGCAGGCGGGAGTGGATGACGACGGCCTCGCCGAGCGCCTCGATCTCGTAGGCGAGCTGGGCCGGGTCGGCGCGCAGCTCGCCCCGGTCGACGGCGTCCTGGATGGCCCGCTCCAGGAAGCCGAGCCAGTCGTTCATCGCCTCGGCCACCCGGTCCTTGACCGGGCCCGGACGGTCGTCGAACTCGACCTGGGCGGCGAAGAAGAAGCAGCCGCCCGGCAGGAGGCCCTCCTCGTAGAAGGCGAGCCGCGCCTCGTGCAGGGCCAGCACCCTGCGCAGGCCCGGGGGCACGGCCAGGGCGGGGGTGACCACGTGCTCGATCCACTGCCGCCGCGCCCACTCGACCGCGTCGAGCTGCAGCTGCTCCTTGTCGCGCCAGTGGGCGAACAGGCCGGACTTGCTGACGCCCGCCACGCCGGCCAGACGGCCCAGCGTCAGCCCGTCGAGCCCGTCGACCGAGGCCAGGGCCACGGCGCTGCCGAGGATGGCTTCCCTGCTGCGCTGTCCGCGCACCTTCCTGCCGTCTGCCATGCGGATCACACTAGCAGGTAAGAAGACCGATCGGTCGTTCAGATTTATTTGTTGGCCGCCTGTGCTAGATTTTGGCCATGCGGTCAGAAAACGAGGCATCCGGCCAGAAGCCGCGGTCGTTCATCGAGAAGGCCAGGCGGGCCCAGATCATGGCCAGCGCCATCGAGGTCATCGCCGAGGTGGGCTTCGCCAAGGCATCGCTCGCCGCCATCGCCAAGCACGCGGGCATCAGCAAGGGCGTCATCTCCTACCACTTCGCCGGCAAGGACGACCTGATGGAGGAGGTCGTCGACCACGTCTACACCGGCATCGCCGACTTCGTGCTGGCCCGGATGGAGGGCAGGACCACCGCCACCGAGCTGCTGCGCACCCAGATCCTCAGCGTCGCCGAGCACATGCGCGACCACCGCACCCAGCTCAAGGCCCTGGGGGAGATCTTCATCAACCTCCGGCTCCCGGACGGTTCCCCCCGGTACGGCATCGCCGCCAACGAGGAGCTGTACCAGTCGCTGGAGAACATCTACCGTCTCGGCCACGCCACGGGCGAGTTCCGGCCGTTCGACCCGCGCGTCATGGCGATCACCCACTCGGCCGCGGTCAACGACATGTTCGCCTACTGGGCGGTCCACCCCGGCCACGACCTCGACGCCCACGCCAGGGAACTGGCCGAGATCTTCGTCCGTGCCACGAAGGGACCGCAATGAGAAGGCTCGCCTACGTCGACAACCTGCGCGTGGTCCTCACCGTCCTCGTGGTCCTCCACCACGTGGCCCTGACGTACGGCAACATCCCCGCCTGGTACCACTTCGAGCAGGCCCACGACCCCTCGGGGTGGGCGCTCGACATCCTGGTCATGTTCGACCAGGCGTTCTTCATGGGCTTCTTCTTCCTCATCTCCGGCTTCTTCACCCCCGGCTCCTACGACCGCAAGGGCGGCGGCGCCTTCATGCGCGACCGGCTGCTCCGGCTGGGCATCCCGCTGATCGTCTTCCTCCTGCTGCTGCGCCCCCTGGCCATGGTCGGCGTCTACCAGGACTTCGACATGCCGTACTGGATGTTCTACATCGGGTCGTGGGACCCGGGCCCGATGTGGTTCGTGGAGGTCCTGCTGGTCTTCGCCGCGGTCTACGCCGCCGTCCGGCGCTACGGCCGGATCCCCCGGTCGGGCCCGGAGCAGGCGCCTGGAGCGGCTGCGATCGTCGCCTGCACGGTCGCGCTGGCCGTCGTCACCTTCGCCTGGCGTCTCGTCGTGCCCGTCGGCCTCTACGTGCCGGTGCTCGGCCTGCCCACGCCGTCCCACCTGCCGCAGTACGCCGGCATGTTCACGCTCGGCGTGCTCGCCCACCGGCGTGGCTGGTTCGCCACGCTGTCGCGGCGGGCGGGCAGGCTCGGCTTCGCCGCCGCGGGGCTGGGGACGATGGTGCTGCTCCCCTTGCGCTTCATGTCCGGCGGAGCGGTCGCCGACCTCGCGCAGGCCGCGTGGGAGGCGGTGTTCGCGGCCGGTGTCGTCATCGGCCTGCTGGTGCTGTTCCGCGAGCGCTTCAACACGCAGCGGGCGCGCGGCAGGTTCCTGTCCGAGCAGGCCTACACCGTCTACATCATCCACCCCGTCGTGCTGGTCGGCCTCGCCTACGCCTTCGCCTGGCTGCAGGCCGCCGCGATCGTCAAGTTCGCCGTCGTCTCCGTCCTCGCGCTGCCGCTGTGCTGGGCGCTGGCCTTCCTGGTGCGCGCGCTGCCGGGCGCCCGTCGGATCCTGTGAGCTGAAAACCGGCGAACCTGGGCACTAGATACAGCATGCGACTCCGATCCCGGCTGCACCGGCTCGACAAGCACCTGTACGCGGCCGTCGCACGGACCCGGCTGCCGGGCCTCGAAGCCGTCCTGCCGCGGCTGTCCAGAACGGCCGACAACGCGCTGCTGTGGGCGGGCGTCGCGGGCACGTTCGCGCTGAGCGGCAGGCGTCGCCTGCGCAGGGCGGCCACCAGGGGCATGCTCGCGATCAGCCTCGCCAGCCCCCTGGTGAACCTGGCGGGCAAGCAGGCCTTCGGCAGGAAGCGCCCCGTGGCCGACGTGCTGCCGCTGAACCGGCTGCTCAAGATGCCGCTGTCGGCCTCCTTCCCGTCGGGACACTCCGCCTCGGCCGCCGCCTTCGCCACCGCCGTGGCCCTCGAAGCGCCCCTCGCCGTCGCCGTCCCCGTGGCCGCGGTGGCGGCGGCGGTCTGCTTCTCCCGCGTCTACACCGGCGTCCACTACCCGGGCGACGTGCTCGCCGGCGCGGCCATCGGGGTTGCCACCGGGCTGGTCACCCGCCGCATCTGGCCGGAGGCGGCCGAGGCGGGACGGGCCCGCGCCTCGGCCACCGCGCCCGCCGTCGACGGCGACCCCTCGGGCGAGGGCCTGGTCGTCGCCGCCGACCCCGCGGGGGCGGCCGCGCGGAAGCTCCGCGAAGCCTTCCCCCGGGCTGAGTTCGTGCCGCCAGGGGCCCTCGACAGGACCGACGGCAAGGTGCTCGCCGTCGCAGGGGACGACACGAGCGTCGGACCCGCCGCCCGGATCGCGCTCGAGCGGGGCAGGCCGTTGCTGGTCGTCCCGTCGGGCACGCGCGACCTGTTCGCCGCCGAGCTCGGCGTCGCCGACGCGGACGAGGCCGTCGCCGCCTACCGGGCGGGCGAGCTGGCCGCCGTCGACGTCGTGGAGACCGCGGGCAGGGCCTTCGTCAACAGCGCCGGCCTCGGCGTCTATCCCGCCCTCGCCGAGCGCAGGGAGGCCAGGCACCGGCGGATCGGCACCTGGCCGGCGCTGCTGTGGGGCCTGGCCGAGGTGCTGCGCCGCGACGCGGCGCCCGTCGACCTGGTCGTGGACGGCGTGCCGTACCGGGCCTGGCTGATGTTCGTGGGCAACTGCCGGCACGGCTCGCGCGGCGCCGCTCCGGGGCGCCGGGCCAGGCTGGAGGACGGCGTGCTCGACATCAGGCTGATGACGGCCGCCCGGCGGCTGCCCCGCCTGCGGGCGTTCGGGAGCGCGGTGGGCGGGCGGCTCGGCCTGTCGCGCCACTACCGGCAGTGGCAGGCCGACACGGTGCGCGTCGAGACGCCCTCGGGAGAGGTACGGCTGGCGCTGGACGGCCAGACCGTCACCGCGCGCGGGCCCCTGACGTTCGCCAAGCGCCCGCGCGCCCTGCACGTGTTCCGCTGACGTTCGCCAGCGCCCGCGCGCCCTGCACGTGTTCCGCTGACGTTCGCCAGCGCCCGCGCGCCCTGCACGTGTTCCGCTGACGTTCGCCAAGCGCCCGCGCGCCCTGCACGTGTTCCGCTGACGTTCGCCAGCGCCCGCGCGCTGCACGTCTTCCGCTGACCACAGCGACCGGCGCCGCGCGGCCGGGCGCTCAGGTGAGCGTGGCGTCCTTGTAGAAGGCGTCCAGCGTCTCCCCGTAGTGCTGCTCGACCACCTTCCGCTTGATCTTCAGACTGGGCGTCAGCTCTCCGGCCTCCACGGTGAAGTCGTCGGCCAGGATCGCGAAGTCCTTGATCGTCTCGTAGCTCGCCAGCCCCGCGTTCACCTCCTTGATCGCCTTGTCGACCTCCTCGCGCATCCGCGGGTGGTCGCGCAGCTTCTCGGGATCGCCGGGCAGCCCCTCGGCCGCCGCCCACGGCCGTACGACCTCCATGTCGAGCGTCACCAGCGCCGTGCAGAAGTTGCGCCGGTCGCCGTGCACGAACACGTGCGACAGGTACGGGCAGGCCGCCTTGATCCGCCCCTCGAGGTGGGTGGGCGCCACGTACTTCCCGCCCGAGGTCTTGATCAGCTCCTTCTTCCTGTCGGTGATGCGCAGCCGGCCGGCCTCGTCGATCTCGCCGATGTCGCCGGTGCGCAGCCAGCCGTCCTCGAGCGTCTCGGCCGTCTCCTCCGGCAGCCCGTGGTAGCCGCGCATGACGCCGCGCCCGCCGATGAGGATCTCGCCGTCCTCGGCGATGCGCACCTCGGTGCCGGGCAGCGGCTGGCCCACCGTGCCCAGCCGGAGGGCGCCGGGCCTGTTGAGGAAGCTGCCGGCCGACGACTCGGTCAGTCCGTACCCCTCCAGGATGGGCAGCCCCGCGCCGTCGAAGAACTCGCCGATGTCCTGTGACAGCGGGGCGGCGCCGGAGATGAAGGAGCGGATGCGTCCGCCGAAGCGGGCCCGCAGCTTGGCGAACACCAGCCGGTCGGCCAGCGCGTACTCCAGGCGGGTGGTCAGCGGCAGCGTCGCGCCGCGCTGGCGGGCCCTGCTGACCCTGACGCCCGTCCGCTTGGCCCAGTTGAAGATCCGCAGCTTCACGCCGCCCTCGCGCCTGACCGTCGCGACGACGGTGTTGTGGATCTTCTCGAAGATGCGCGGCGCGGCGGCCATGAAGGTCGGCCGCAGCTCGCCCAGGTTGTCGGCGATCCTGTCGAGGCGCCCGTCGATCGCGGTCGGCACGCCGATGTCGATCATCACGACCTCGAGCAGCTTGCCGAACGAGTGCGACAGCGGCAGCCACAGGTAGTGCAGGTCGTCGGGGCCGATCAGGTCGATCTTGCGGACGGCCTCCGCGGCGTACAGCCAGTTGTCGTGGGTCAGCTCGACGCCCTTGGGCCTGCCGGTGGTGCCGGAGGTGTAGATGAGCGTCGCCAGGTCGTCCTGCCCGATCTCGTCGATCATGGCGTCGTAGTCGCCGTCGGCGCCGACCCTGTCGAGCGGGACGACCCAGCCGTCGTCGCTCGCGGCGCCGTCGATGACGACCACGTGGCGGACGCCGGGCAGGTCGGCGCGCACCGAGGCGAGCTTGGCCACCTGGTCGTCGTTCTCCGCGATGACCAGGGTGCTGCCGGAGTCGTTGATGACGTACGCGCATTCGTCGGCGGTGTTGGAGGGGTAGATCGTCGTGGTGGCCGCGCCCGTGGACAGCACGGCCAGGTCGGCGAGGATCCACTCCAGCCGGGTCGAGCAGAGGATGGACACCCTGGCGTCGGCGCGGGCGCCGAGCTCGGCCAGGCCCAGGGCCAGCGGCCGCACCCGCTCGCCCACCTGGGCCCAGGTCAGCGATTCCCAGCCGGTGCCCGCCGGATGGCGATAGGCCTCGGCGTCGGGGGTGGCCTTGATCCGATCGCGCAGCAGAGCGGGAATGCTGGACATTCCTGACCTCCGGTTGAGGGGGACGGCTTGGTGCGCACTCTAGGCCGAACGCGGCGGGTCAGTCGATGGTCAAGAACGGTTACGCCCCGGTTCACTCACCCGGCTGTCACGGTCGTCACACCGTGATCACCTGTCGGCTCTCCGGCGGGGTCGACGTGGTCGCCACGTTGCCGTGATCGGCCGTGCGCACCTCCCACGCGCCGCACTCGCAGCGGAAATAGGAGATCACGCCGTCCGACGTCTCGTGGGTGGAGACGAGTGTCGTGAAATGCATGCCTCCAACCTGATGTAATGTCCTTATGCATTTCAATGCTTACGGGGGCAACGGGGCGGCACTGTCGGCCGACCTCGTCAACGCCGTCGACTTCACCCCCGAGGCGATCACCCCGTTGCTCGTCAGGAACGAGATGCTGCGAGCGGAGCTCACCCCCGCCCAGGCGGCCGAGCTCGGCCGGTGGGCCAGGCGGCTCGACCCCGTCTTCGGCGAGACCGACCAGGACACCCAGATCACCCTCGTCAACGACCTGCTGGCGATCACCGCGGCCACGCCGTACATCAGCGCGCACGACGGCCGCCGGCCGCACCTGCACTTCTTCGCCCTCGGCGCCGACATCGTCGCCAGGGCCAAGGACACCACGGCGGGCGGGCTGGCGATGGCCATCTGCTTCTCCGACGGCCGCCGCCTCGGCCGCTGCGACAGGCAGGGCTGCCGGACCGTCTACGTCGACACCTCGCGCAACGGACGCCGCAGGTTCTGCTCGCTGGCGTGCGCCAACCGGGTCAACGTCGCGGCGCATCGCGCCCGGGCCCTTGCGGACGATTTTCCGGCCGGGTAACCTCTGCGAGTCGCATTTCCGAGCCGTGGAGGCTGTTGACGTGAGGTTCTGAGGTCGCGGGCACCGCGCCGTCTCGCCCTGTCGTGGGCACGTGCGCACCTGGACCTCGGGCGTCTTCGCGGTGGTTCCCGCCAAGTCCTGAATTCTCAGACTTTCCGACGGGAGCTTTCTCATGTCATTTTCCGTGGTGATCGACCACGTCTCCTACGGCTGGCCGGACGGCACCCAGGTGCTCGACGGCCTCGACGCCGCCTTCCCCGCCGGACGTACCGGCCTGATCGGCGCCAACGGTTCGGGCAAGTCCACCCTGCTCAAGATCATCGCAGGGGAGCTGCGCCCCCGCTCCGGCTCCGTCAGCGTGGCAGGGCAGGTCGGCCACCTGCCGCAGAACCTGCCGCTGCGCGCCGAGCTGACCGTCGCCGACCTGCTCGGCATCAGCGCGACCAGAGCCGCGCTGCACGCGATCGAGTCGGGCGACGTGCGGGAGCAACACTTCACCGCCGTCGGCGACGACTGGGACGTGGAGGAACGGGCGACCGCCCAGCTGGCCACGCTCGGCCTCGACCACGTCGGCCTCGACCGCACCGTCGCGACGCTGTCCGGCGGCGAAACCGTCATGGTGGGCCTGGCCGCGCAGTTCCTCCACCGGCCCGACGTGCTGCTGCTCGACGAGCCCACCAACAACCTCGACCTCGACGCCAGGCGGCGGCTCCACGCCGCGGTCAGGGCCTGGCCGGGGGTGCTGGTCGTCGTCAGCCACGACAGGGAACTGCTCGACCAGGTCGACCAGATCGCCGAGCTGCGCGAGGGCGCGGTACGCCTGTACGGCGGCAACCTGAGCGACTACGAGCGCATGCTCGCCGCCGAACAGGAAACCGCCGCACGCATGGTCAGGGTGGCCGAGGCCGACGTGCGCAGGCAGCGGCGCGAGCTCATCGAGGCCAGGACCAAACTCGACCGGCGGGTGCGCTACGGCGACAAGATGTACGCCAACAAGCGCGAACCGAAGATCGTCATGCAGGCGCGCAAGCGCGAGGCCCAGGTGTCGGCGGGCAAGCACCGCATGATGCACGTCGACAAGCTGGAGGAGGCGCGTGAGCGGCTGAACGAGGCGGAACAGGCGGTGCGCGACGACGCCGAGATCCGCGTCTCGCTGCCCGGGACGGCGGTCCCGGCGGGCCGGGTCGTGCTGTCCTTCGCGACCGCACGCCGTACCGACGAGGCGATGGAACGCCTGGAGGTGCGCGGCCCCGAGCGGATCGCGCTGCTCGGCCCGAACGGGTCGGGCAAGACCACCCTGCTGCGCGCCATCGTGGCGGCAGGGGCGCCGGTCCCGGTCGGCTACCTGCCGCAGCGCCTGGACGTCCTCGACGAGAGCCTCAGCGTGCTCGACAACGTCCGCGCGCACGCCCCCGGCGCCTCCGTCAACGAGGTGCGCGCCCGCCTGGCCCGCTTCCTGTTCAGGGGCGCGCGGGCCGAGCAGCCGGTGCGCACGCTGTCGGGCGGCGAACGCTTCAGGGCGACGCTGGCGGCGCTGCTGTCGGCCGACCCGCCGCCGCAGCTGCTCCTGCTCGACGAGCCGACCAACAACCTCGACCTCGCCAGCGTCAGGCAGCTGTCGCAGGCGCTGTCGGCCTACCGGGGGGCGCTGATCGTGGCCAGCCACGATCTGCCGTTCCTGCGGGGGCTCGGGATCACCCGGTGGCTCCGGCGGGATCGGGACAGCGGTCTGACCGAGTCCTGATTGACGGCAGGGGATCAGCCGGGCGATAGTGTGGCAGATGCTTGCCCCCCGGTTGATCTCCTGCGTTCTCGGCCTGGCGACGCTGACCCTCACCGCGTGCAGCTCCACGGCCCAGGGCCCCGCCGAGCCCTCCCCGGGAGTCACGGGGCCGTCGAGCGGCACCGGCGCCCTCACCGCCGCCGCCTACCGCGACGCGCTCACCGAGCAGCGCACCGGCGTGCGGGCCGCGCTCACCGCGCTCTCCTCCGCGAAGACCGTCAAGTCACTCAACGATCGCATGGAACGTGCCGAAGAGACCCTCAGCGGCGCCACCGAGGCCCTGTCGGCCCTCGCCCCTCCCGTCGAGGCGCGCGTCCAGCACGAGGCGTACGTGGCCAGCCTGCGCGACTTCACCACCCAGCTCGGGATGACGCTCGGCAAGGTGGGCGGCAGAAGCGTCTGCACGGCGGGCGGGGTCTTCAGCGACGTCGCGGACAAGCTCCAGGCGCTCGACCAGGCGGGCAGGTCGCTGACCGCGCTCGGCGACTACCCGGCCGACGTGGTGCCGGTCAAGGCGGCCAGGAAGCAGACCAGGCGGCCGGCGAACGGGCGGTTCCTGCGCGCCGAGCGGCTCAGCGGGCGCAGCTCCCTGCTGATCGACAACGGCGGGTCGAGGGACGCGGTGGTGACCGTGATGCGCGGCAAGGCCAAGGCGTTCAGCGTGTTCGTGCGCAAGAAGTCGACGTTCCGGGTGAAAGGCGTGCGCGACGGCACGTACGAGATCTTCTTCACCCACGGGATCGACTGGGACGGCAGGGCGTTCACCAGGTCGTGCAGCTTCGAGCGGTTCGAGAAGCCGGTGCAGTTCAGGACGACGTACACGGCGACGCAGATCAGGTGGCACGACTGGCGCGTCACCCTGCACTCGGTCACCGGCGGCAACGCGCCCACGACCGACGTCGACCCCGGCACCTTCCCGGCCTGATCGCCGGGGCCCGGCCCGGCCCGGTCCTGCGGCCGGCGGGAGCGGCGACCCGGTGAGACCGCCCCCGCGTCCGGTGGGAGCCGCGATCCGGTCGGTCCGGCCCCGTATGTGGCGGGACGGCGATCCGGTCGGCCGGCCCCCGTATGTGGCGGGACGGCGATCCGGTCGGCCGGGCTTCCGTGTGTGGCGGGGGCTCGATCCGGTCGGCTGGGCTTCGGTGTGTGGCGGGGCGTTGATCCGGTCGGCCGGCCCATGGCTGGTGGGGGTGTCGGTCGTTTCGGCCCCGGAGTCGTGGGGGTCCGGTCGGCTCGCAACCGCGGGAGGTCCGGCCCCCCGGCGGTGGAAGGGGCCGCCGGAGACGGAAAGGGCCGCGTCCCTCGCACTCGAGGTCGCGGCCCTTTTCACAGCAGGGTCAGGAGGAGAACAGCATCCCCAGGAAGCTGTCGTGCCTGCGCCGGTGACCGTAGTGACCGCCGTAGTGCGGGGCGGGGGCGCCCCACGCGGGAGCCCCGTGAGCCGGAGGCGGGGGCGCGGCGGGCGGCGTGTGGTACTGGGACTCCATGCGAGTCAGCGTCTCCAGCTCGCCGTAGTCGAGGAAGATCCCTCGGCAGTTCTCACACTGCTCGATGTGGACCCCGTTGCGCTCGTAAGTCCGCATGTTGCCGCGGCACTTGGGGCACTGCATCTGGTTGATCTCCTTGCCCATTGGCGGGATGTACACGGTCTGCGTGCGTCACTATGTCAGCCTCACCGGAGGCCCACAATCCTGTCGCACGACTCGACCAACGAACGTTCCACCTCGTCCAGTTCCCGACCCTCCCGCTGTGCGTGGGTGACCGCCACCGCGGCCAGCTGAACGGTGACCGCTCTGGCGGGAACGTCGAGCCTGGCCCAGGGGTCGCGCGGGTCCAGCGCGGGCCCGCCCGACGCGAGATAGGCGTTGAGGAACCGGTTCCAGATGCCGGGCTCGAGAAGCCCCGCGGCGAACCACGCCGCCGGACGCGCCAGATCCCAGGCCGGGTCGCCGATCCCCAGGTCGTCCACGTCGATCAGCAGCCACCGGTCCGAGCGCCGCACCAGCTGGCCCAGGTGCCAGTCGCCGTGGGTGAGCAGCAGGGGCACGGGCTCGGGGGCGGGGAGCGCCGCCAGGGCCTGCCGTACCAGCCGCTGGTCCGGCCCGTCTCCCGGCATGCCGCTGACCGCCCGCGCCATCCGCGCCGGCCCGCCCGCCTCCGGCAACGGCGGCACCGTCGTCAGCGGTACGGCATGCAGCCGGGCCAGCAGCCGCGCCCCTTCCTCCCAGGGAGCGGCGTCAGGGTCGTCGGGAGCGACCGGTGTACCCGCCGGCCACACCGTCACCGCCCTGTCGCACACCGTGCGCACGTCCATGTCCAGGGGGGCGAGCATCACCCCGGTCAGCGCGGCCGACGCGCTGGCCTTGAGCCTCAACCGGAGGGAGGCCGCGTCGTCCCTGGCCGAGTGCGCCTTGACCACGACCTCGCCGCGCCGGACGACGACGACGTCACTCCTCGTCGCGTGCCGGGTCGGCGTGCCTGCCCCGCCGTACTGGGCGGCCAGGCGGGCCAGCTCATCCTCGAGATCCACCCGGAAAGCCTACGAGGCGCCGCTCGTGGGCCGTTCCGCGACGGCGGCCGGGGCACGTCGAACGCTCCGGCCTGCCGTTCCCCGCCCCGCCATCCGAGAGGGTGTTCTGGGAGGGCGGCACCCTGGGTACGGGCTTTCGGGAGGGCGGCACCCTGGGTACGGGCTTTCGGGAGGGCGGCACCCTGGGTACGGGCTTTCGGGAGGGCGGCACCCTCGGTACGGGCTTTCGGGAGGGCGGCACCCTCGGTACGGGCTTTCGGGAGGGCGACACTTTCGGTACGGGCGCTGCGAGGGCGGAACCACCATTGGGGGAGGGGGCCGAGAGGGCAGCGCCACCATGAGGGACATGAGGGAGGGGTCCGGGAGGAGCGCCGCGGGCAAGGATTCCAGGAGCGCCGCACTCCCGGGAATCCGCTTCTGAAGACGCGCGGAGCGAGCCGACAAGCGCCTCACCGCGTATGCCCGCGGTATCCAGGTGAAACTCCACTACCTGGACGCGCCTTTCGAGGTGCTGTCCCGCAAAGTGGTGGCCCGCGCCACTGAGGGCAGGACAGGACACCGTCCCCATCACGCAGGAACAGATGGCTCACGACGTGACGTTGTTCGAAGTCCCGGATGCGCACGAGTTCGCCCTGTTCGACACACCGGCTGTTGCCGGGCCTTGTGAGTGAACCGCGCCGGCTGTCGTGGCCCCGACGTTTCCGGTGGTCGAGGACTGTTTTCCGGTATGGCGGTGCGTTGATTTGACGGGGGACGGAGTCGTACATAGAGTTCACCAGTCCCACCCAGTCGGCGTTGATCGTCGGCTGTCCGGGGGAAACC